>JBOGYA010000250.1:0-4503 GCA_050696515.1 Solirubrobacteraceae bacterium | reverse complement strand
AGACTGTGGGGCGCCACATGCGGGGCGACTGGTTGAAGATCTGGATCGCGTGGCAGCCGCGCTGCACCCCGCGCTCCACGGCGTTGGGCAGACCGCCTGCCGGTGAGACGTGCGCTCCGATTAGCATGGCGGCGATCTTATGGTGTGCGTTCGACCACACGCTCTCTCCCGAGCCGGCTCCAGCCGGCCGCACGCCCCCCGGCGGGGTGGCTACCCCCGGCCACCCGCTTTCAGGCGAGACTGCTCTTGCGCCTGAGGTTCGCTCCCTCCCCCACGGGGGCCCTACACATCGGGGGCGCGCGCACCGCGCTGTTCAACTGGCTGCTCGCGCGGGGCTCGGGCGGCACGCTCGTGCTGCGCATCGAGGACACCGACCGCGAGCGCTCCACGCCGGAGAACGTCGAGCAGATCCTCGACGCGCTGCGCTGGCTTGGGCTCGACTGGGACGAGGGGCCGATCTTCCAGTCCGAGCGCTCCGGGCGCCACCGGGAGGTGCTCGAGCAGTTGCTTGCGGCGGGGCACGCCTACCGCTCGACCGCCACCGCGGAGGACGTCAAGGCCTACAAGCAGCGCCACGGCGCCGAGCGCGGCTTCCGCGGAGAGGAGCGGGCGGGGAATCAGAAAGAGGGCGCGGTGCGCCTGCGGGTCCCCGACGAGGGGGCGACGGTGGTCAACGACGCGATCCGGGGAGCGACGCGCTTCGAGCACGTGCACCTCGACGACCCCGTGATCGCCCGCTCGGACGGCTCGGTGCTCTACAACTTCGCGGTCGCGGTGGACGACTTGGACGCGGGCATCACGCACGTGGTGCGTGGGGAGGACCACCTCTCGAACACCCCCAAGCAGCTGCTCGTGCTGGAGGCCCTGGGCGCCCCGCAGCCGGTGTACGCGCACCTGCCGCTGCTGCACGGCCCCGACGGCCGCAAGCTCTCAAAGCGCCACGGCGCGGCCTCCGTGCAGGAGCTGCGCGCAGCCGGGTACCTGCCGGAGGCCGTGCGCAACTACCTGGCGTTACTCGGGTGGGGCGCGGGGGACGACGCCACGGTGATGTCCACCGAGCAGCTCGTCGAGCGCTTCGCCCTGGAGCGGGTGAGCCGCAACCCGGCGCAGTTCGACGAGACGAAGCTGCGGTGGCTGAACGGGATCTACATCCGCGGGCTGCCCGTGGAGGAGCTTGCGCGACGCATCGCGGAGCACATCGACCGCGAGGGGGCGGGTGGGGTTCCAGTCCCCGCGCGCGTGACCGAGCGATCGGAGATGGGGGGGCAGCGCTTGGAGCGGGCGACGGCGATCAGCCAGGAGAAGATCCAGACGCTCGCGGACTTCTGGCCGCTGGCGGGGTTCTTCTTCCAGGAGCCCGCCGAGGATCGGAGCGCGCGGGAGCGGTGGCTGGACGAGCGGGGCAGAGGGGTGCTGGCGCAGGCGCGTGCGGCGCTCGCGCAGGCGGAGGGATTCACCGAGGAGGATGTGCAGGAAGCGCTTGCGGCGGTGCAGCAGCACACGGGTGTCAAGCCGCGCGAGGTCTACCAGCCGCTACGGGTGGCGCTCGCCGGCACCGCGATCTCCCCAGGCATCTTCGAGAGCGTGGCGCTGCTCGGTCGCGAGGAGACCTTGGCGCGCATTGACGCGGCGCTTGCGCGCACCGGCGCTTGAAAAGATCGAGGCGCGGCCGATTACCGAGCCGTACCTGCGGCCAACGCCCTCAACCGAACGTCCACCCCTGCCGATAGGACCCTGACCAGGCGCCCAATGGATTGGGCGGTGTGCGATTTAGAGGCAGGTGCGCAAGAGCATGCAGGCAACAGCCACCAAGCGGCAGCAGCGGGCCAAGGAGCGGCCCGGAGCAGCCGGCGAGTCCTCCCCCCAGGCGGGAGGCCGCCACCAGAACGAGGGCCACGGCCGGCGCCTGACCCAGGCCTTCGAAGCGCTCGAGGGGTTCCCCGCGTTGGCCGAGTCGTGCAAGCGGCTGCTGGCGGTGATGGCCAAGGACCACGTCGCCACGGCGGACGTGGTGAGCGCGGTGGAGTCCGACGTGGCGTTGGTCACGGCCGTGTTGCGGATGGCCAACCGGGCACCGCAGGCGCGGGGCCGCGTGGACACGGTGGTCGGGGCGGTGGAGGTGCTCTCCCCGCAGACCGTGCAGGCGCTGGCGGCGCGGGTGCGGAAGTTCGATTTCTTCGAGCGCGCGAGCGTGTGGGACGCGGCGCCAGAGCGCTTCCGCCTGCACGCGCTGGCCACCCAGCACGCGGCGGACAGAGTGGCGAGCGAGGTGGGCTACGAGAACCGCGACCGCCTGACCGTGACGAGCCTGCTCCACGACATCGGCAAGCTGGTGTTGATGCACGCTTACCCGGGCTACCCCGCGCAGGTGCACCAGGGGGCGCAGACCCCGGAGGAGCGCATCCACCAGGAGCGCCGTGAGTTGGGAGTGGACCACGCGCTCGTGGGCGGAGTGCTCGCGCGGCGGTGGGGCATGCCGGTGTCGGTGGCGACTGTGATCGAACGCCACCACAGCCCGGAAGCGGCTGGGGAGGGGGCGTTCGTGCGCCTCGCGGACATGCTCGCCCACTACACCCAGGGCGCCCCGGTGTCCCCGGCGGAGATGCTGCGCACCGCGCGCGCGGTCGGTCTTGGCCCGGAAGAGCTGCGCCGGGTGATGTACGAGCTGCCCAACTCCAACAACCAGCGCCAGCGACACGTCGATCCCTGCCCGCTGTCGGGCCGCGAGCTGGGAGTGCTGCAGCGTCTCGCCGAGGGCAAGGTGTACAAGCAGATCGCCCACGAGCTCTCGCTCTCCACCAGCACGGTGCGCACCCACCTGCACAACATCTACGGCAAGCTCGGCGCGGTGGACCGCGCGCAGGCCGTGCTTATAGCCACTGAGCGTGGGTGGCTCTGAGACGGCGGCGCGATGCATTGTCCTCGGTCGCTCGTGTGCTGAGCACACTTCGCTCCCTGCGTTCTCGCCTCGCTTGGCCAGCGGCCGTCTCAGAGGCGCGTTCCGTACAGTCGTGTGGATGAGAGCGAGCAGGCGATGATCTCGATCACCAGCAAGTCCCCCTACGCGGTGCTGGCTCTGGCTGAGCTGGCCCGCAGCGCGGGAGCGGAGCCGGTGCCGATCGGCGAGCTCGCGCGCCGGCGGGGGGTGCCGGTGCAGTTCCTGGAGCAGCTGTTCGCGGTGCTGCGCCGTGCGGGGGTGCTCACCTCCCAGCGGGGCGTCAAGGGCGGCTACCGCTTCGCCCGGGACCCCGCGACGGTGAGCGTACTGGAGGTGGTGGAGCTACTCGACGGTCCCCTCGGCCGCGACGCACAGGGCGTCTTCGCGGACGCGGCCGCGGCGGCGCGCAACGTGCTGGAACGCATGACGATCGCCGATGTCGTCGAGCGGGAGGCGCGCGAAGCGGGGGCGAGCATCTACCACATCTGAGAAACACAGTCGGGACGCCCGAGTGCGGCGGTTGCAAGCGATCCGGGCGCCCGTGTGCTGGCGGTGGCGGCGAGCCCTGTGTCCCGGTACGGTCGGCCGATGCGGAGCAGTCGATGTGCGTGGCCGTCGCCGGCCCTGCGGTCGGTGGCCATTGGCGTGGTCGCGGTCACGGTGGCCGCGGCGAGCGCTGGGTGTGGAGGAAGCTCGAGCGCCTCCGCGGGGGGCGCGACCCAGAGCGCTGTGCAGAGTACGCCGCAGAGCACCACGCAGAGCACCGCGCCAAGCAAGCCGCGGCGCGTTGCGCTGACCACGCCGCAGCGGGCTGTGCAGAGCTACCTCGAAGGGATCCAGGCGACGAACGGGGCCGCTCTGTGCAACGTCCTCGACGAAGGCCTGCAGCGGGCGCTGATTCAGAAACTCGTGAGCGCGCGCCCCACGGAAGCCGGGGACTCGTGCGCGCAGGCGCTGACCGAACTCGCCGCGGCAGTCACCCACCCGGGCGAACGGCGATTGCGGCCCCGGCTCCAGGTGACGAAGACGGGCGACAGGGCCGTGGTGAAGTACATCGAACCGGTGGCGCACAAACCGCGCACCTTCGTGCTCGTCAAGCACGGGCCGGGGTGGTTGATCGACAAGATCAACGGCAAAGGCTGAGCCTTCACACCGGGGCCGTCGCGGCGGCGGAGGGCGTATCGAGGCCCGGGGGCGCCTCCGCCACCCGGAGTTCGCGCGCGGCACGCGCCCACTATTGTCCGTGCCAGATGGCTCGAATCCCGATCAGCATTGCGGAGCTTGTGGGGGAGACGCCACTGGTGGGCCTGCCGGCGATGCTGAGCGAGGCGACCGATCGACGCTCGCAGGCACACAGACCAAAGGGCTGGGCCGAGAACGGGGTAGAGGTGTACGCGAAGCTCGAGTCGCGCAACCCCGGGGGCAGCGTGAAGGACAGGATCGTGGTGGCGATGATCGAGGCCGCCGAGGCGGAGGGGCGGATCGAGCCGGGCCGCACGACGATCTTCGAGGCGACCAGCGGCAACACGGGGATCGCGCTGGCCTTCGTGTGCGCGGCCAAGGGG
>JBOGYA010000249.1:0-4506 GCA_050696515.1 Solirubrobacteraceae bacterium | reverse complement strand
GCTACCAGCACGGGCTGCGACGGCCCGCGTCGCCCAGCTTGGTCCAGGAACGCCCCGGACGCACCGCCTATTTTGTTAGGCGCTCTAAGGATCCGCCAGGTTCCGCTAGCCTGCCCGTCGAGGATGAGCCGGCGGGCGCAGATCAGGATGGACCGGGAGGAGGTCGCGGCCTTCCTGGAGCAGGAGCGCACCGTCGTGTGCGCGACTGTCGGGCAAAAGGGGTGGCCGCACCTGATGCCGCTGTGGTTCGTGCTGCGAGAGCGCTCGGGGGGCAGGCCGGGGCCGCAGCTGTGGTCGTGGACGTACGCAGCCTCGCAGAAGGTGCGCAACCTGGAGCGCGACCCGCGCGCGACGCTACAGGTGGAGGCGGGGAAGCTCTACCACGAGCTGCGCGGAGTGATGCTGGAATGCGAGGTCGCAATCCACCGGGACATCGAGATCGTGAAAGCGTTGGGACACGAGATCTTCGCCCGCTACGCGGCCCCTGACGGGGAGCCGGGCGGGCGGGGCTCCGATCCGCTGCCCGCGGAGGTCGGTGAGATGGTGGATCGGCAGGCCGTCAAACGGGTGGCGCTGCAGTTCATCGAGCTGGACCGCGTGACGTGGGACCACCGCAAGCTCGGCGGGGTCTACTGATGCAGACGCTGAAGGGATTGATCCTCTCCGGAGGCAAGGGCACGCGCCTCGAACAATGCCCGCCCACCCAGGCAGGCCCGGGCGGGCGGGCATCAATACCCCCTCCCAGCCAGGAGACTCGATGGAGCAATTGAAGGGTCTGATCCTCTCCGGAGGCAAGGGCACACGCCTGCGCCCGATCACGCACACGAGCGCCAAGCAGCTGGTGCCGGTGGCGAACAAGCCCGTGCTGTTCTACGGGATCGAGGCGATGGCGCAGGCGGGGATCGAGGAGGTGGGAATCATCATCGCGCCGGAGACCGGGCCCGAGATCGAAGCGGCCGCGGGGGACGGCTCGCGCTTTGGGGTGCGGATCACCTACGTGGCGCAAGACGAGCCGCTGGGGCTGGCGCACGCGGTGCTCACCGCGGAGGAGTTCCTGGAGGGGAGCCCGTTCGTGATGTACCTGGGGGACAACCTGCTGCAGGGGGGGATCTCGGATCTCGTAGCGGCCTTCCGGGAGCACGGACCGGACGCGCTGATCCTGCTGACGCCGGTGACCGACCCAGAGAACTACGGAGTCGCGGAGCTCGCGCCGGCGGATGATCGTGCCCTCCCACCCCAGGCGACGGGCCGGGTGGTGCGGCTGGTGGAGAAGCCGGCGCAACCCGCGACCGACCTCGCGCTGGTGGGGGTGTACATGTTCACGGCCCGCATCCACGAGGCCGCCCGAGCGATCCGGCCCTCGGCTCGGGGAGAGCTCGAGATCACCGACGCGATCCAGCACCTGGTGGATGCGGGGCTGCGCGTGGAGCCGCACATCGTGCGGGGCTGGTGGAAGGACACGGGCCGCCTGGAGGACATGCTGGAGGCCAACCGGCTGATCCTCGACAACCTCGTGCGCAGCGTGGAGGGTGAGCTGATCGACTCGCAGGTGGACGGGCGCGTGGTGGTCGAGCGCGGGGCGCGCCTGGAGCGCACGCGGGTGCGCGGTCCGGCGGTGATCGGAGCGGGGGCGCAGCTGCGCGACTGCTACGTGGGCCCCTACACCGCGATCGGGGAGCGGTGCTCGATCGCGGGCGCCGAGGTGGAGCACTCGATCCTGCTGGAGGGGTCCTCTGTGTGCGAACTGGACGGTCGCATGGAGTCCTCGCTGCTGGGGCGCAACGTGAGCGTACGCCGAGGCGACCGCCAGCCGCGAGCGTACCGCTTCATGGTGGGGGACAACTCCGACATCTCGATCCTGTGAGGCTGCTCGTCACGGGTGCGGAAGGGATGCTCGGGCACGACGTGCGCCGCGCTGGCGAGCGCGCGGGGCACGAGCTGGTGCTGGTGGACCTGCCGGAGCTCGACATCACAGATGCCGCGGCTGTGCGCGCGTTCCTCGGGGAGCGGCGGGTGCAGGCCGTCGTCAACTGCGCGGCGTGGACCGACGTCGACGGGGCTGAGACGCATCGCGAGCAGGCCCGCGCGGTCAACGCGGAGGGGGCTGGCAACCTCGCCCGAGCGGCGGCCGAGTGCGACATCCCGCTGCTGCACATCTCGACTGACTACGTCTTCGACGGCGAGGCCCCGCGCGATCCGGAAGGCCGCCCGCGGCCATACCTGGAGTCGGACCTGACGGGCCCGCGCTCGGTCTATGGCCACACCAAGCTCGAAGGGGAGCGCGCGGTGCTCGAGGCATCGCCACGCCACGCGGTGGTACGCACCGCATGGCTCTACGGCGTGGAGGGACGCAACTTCGTGGACACGATGCTGCGCCTGGCCGACGAGCGCGAGAGTGTGCAGGTCGTGGACGACCAGATCGGCTCGCCGACGTGGTCGGGCCATCTCGCGCCGGCGGTGCTCGGGCTGCTGGAGCGCGAAGTGAGCGGGCTGGCGCACCTCACTGGCACGGGCGCGGTCTCCTGGAACGGGTTCGCGCACGAGATCTTTCGCCAGGCGGAACGCGCCTGCCGCGTCGAACCTGCGACGAGCGAGCAGATGGCGCGCCCCGCGCCCCGGCCGGCCTACTCGGTGCTCGCCTCAGAACGCGAGGACGTGCTGCCGATGCCGGACTGGCGCGACGGCCTCGCTGGCTACCTGGCTGCAAGAGCTGGGATGATGCGCGCATGAGGCTGTTGGTGTGCGGCGGAGCGGGGTTCATCGGCTCGCACTTCGTGCGCGTGCGGATGCGCGAGCATGGCGACACGGTGACGGTGCTCGACAAGCTCACCTACGCGGGGCGCGAGGAGAACCTCTCAGAGCTCGCGGGCGAGCCGGGCTACCGCTTCGTGCGGGGGGCCATCGAGGACCCCGGAGCGGTCGCCGAGGCGCTCAGCGGGTCCGAGAGCGGCCGCCAGGCGCCGGAGGCGATCGTGAACTTTGCGGCCGAGACCCACGTGGACCGCTCGATCTCCGAACCCGATGCGTTTGTGAGGACGCACGCGCTCGGCACCTACGTGCTGCTGGAGGCCGCGCGGGAGCGCGGCCTGCGCCACGTGCAGGTCTCCACCGACGAGGTGTACGGATCGATCGACGTGGGCACCTTCACAGAGAGCTCTCCCCTGCGGCCCTCCTCGCCGTACTCGGCGACGAAGACGGGGGCCGACCTGCTGGTGCAGAGCTATTTCCACACCTACGGCGTGCAGGCGACGATCTGCAGAGGGTCGAACAACTACGGCTCCCACCAGTACCCGGAGAAGCTGATCCCTCTGATGATCTTGAACGCGCTGCACGGGGACCCGCTGCCGGTGTACGGCGACGGCAGGCAGGTACGCAACTGGATTCACGCCAGCGACTTCGCGCGGGCAATCGGCTGCGTGCTCGAGCGGGGCGCCCCGGGTGAGGTGTACAACGCCGGAGGACCCGACGAGCTGGCGAACATCGCCGTGGTGAAGCGGATCGTCGAGCTCGCGGACGCCGAGGAGTCGCTGATCGAGCATGTGACGGACCGCCCGGGCCACGACCGCCGCTACTCGCTCTCCTCGAACAAGGTACGCGCGCTGGGCTGGGAGCCGCGGGTGCGCTTTGCCGAGGGCCTCGAACAGACGGTCGCGTGGTACCGCGACAACGCCTGGTGGTGGGAGCCGATCCGCTCAGGCGCTTACCGCGAGTATTACAAGCGTCAATACGGCCGCGCGCTCAACTAGCCGCGCGGCCGCAGAAAGTTACTCGCGCTCGTCGTCGCGCCGGTAGCCGAGTCGGGCCGAGATACGGTCGGCGGTGGAGACGAGGTGCGGTCCGAGGTGCTCGACGAGCTCCTCGAGCGAGATCATCGAGCTGTGCGCGGCCATGTTCACCGCGGCGATGACCTCGCGCGACTCCGAGCGCACCGGCGCGGAGATCGAGTGCAGGCCGGAGGCGAGCTCCTCGTCGTTGACCGCGAAGCTCTCCTCCCGCACGTGCTCGAGCTCCGAGCGCAGGCCCTTCTTGCTCGTGATCGTGTTCGGCCCGCGCTTTGAGAGTTTCATCTCTCCGAGCAGGTTGCGTTGCTCGTGCTCGGGTAGGTACGCGAGCAGCAGCTTGCCCATCGAGGTGCAGTAGGCGGGCAGCCGCGAGCCGAGGGAGAGCCCGAGGTCGATCTTGCTCTGCCCACGGCGGAAGCTGCGGGCACGATCGACGTAGAGGATCTCCGGCCCGTCGAGCACCGCGAGGTTGACTGTGTAGGAGGTGCGCTGGCGCAGTTCCTCGAGGTAGGGCCGCGAGTGCTCGCGCAGCCCAGTGGAGTTGAGCGCAGACATCCCGAGGTCGGTGACCCGCAGCCCCAGCCGGTACTTGCGCGAGGCGCCCTGCTCGAGGTAGCCCAGCGCGACGAGCGTGATCACGTAGCGGTGGGTGGTGCTGCGGCTCATACCGAGTTCGTCGGCGATGTCGGCGATCCCGAGCACGGGCTTCTCGGGTGTGAAGCAC
>JBOGYA010000248.1:0-4538 GCA_050696515.1 Solirubrobacteraceae bacterium | reverse complement strand
CATCGGTGATGACGACCGTGAGCGCCTTCTCGGACTCCTCGATCCCGACAGTCCCGTCCTGCTCGGCGATCTGCGCGAGGCCCTTCGGCTTGCGCGCCTCGAACAGCTCCACGACGCGCGGCAGACCGTGCGTGATGTCCGCGCCCGCGACGCCGCCGGTGTGGAAGGTGCGCATCGTCAGCTGCGTCCCCGGCTCGCCGATCGACTGCGCCGCGATGATCCCCACCGCGTCCCCAATCTGGGCGAGCTGCCCGGTCGCCATCGCGCGGCCGTAACAAGCCTGGCAGACACCCGAGGTAGCCTCGCACTTGAGCACCGAGCGCACCGGGACCGCTATGTGGACGCCGCGGTCGTGGTCGTCCTGGTTCGCCTTCACGATCTCCGCAAACTCACCCCGGCCGATTTCGACGCCCTGCTCGACCAGCACCCGGCCCCGCTTGGTGGTGATCTGGCTCGCCGCGACGCGGCCCACGAGGTCGTCGTTGGGGTCTCCCCCGTCCTTGAAGACCGTCATCTCGATGTGGTCCCCGGTGCCGCAGTCCGGCTCGCGGATGATCACGTCCTGGGCGACGTCGACCAGGCGGCGCGTCAGGTAGCCGGAGTCGGCGGTGCGCAGGGCGGTGTCGGCGAGCCCCTTGCGCGCCCCGTGGGTGGAGATGAAGTACTCGAGCACCGACAGCCCCTCCATGAAGTTGGCCTTGATCGGTCGCTCGATGATCTCGCCCTTCGGGTTGGCCATCAGGCCGCGCATCCCCGCGAGCTGGCGGATCTGCTTGAAGGAGCCGCGCGCCCCGGAGTTGGCCATCATGAAGATCGGGTTGAGCGTGTCGAGGTTGGCGATCATCGCGTCCGCGACCTCGTCGGTGGCGGCGTTCCACTTCTCCACGACCGCCTCGTGGCGCTCCTCCTGGGTGATCAGGCCCATGTCGTACTGGTCGGAGATCTCCCCCACGAGGTGCTCGTACTTCTCGAGGATCGCCGCCTTCTCCGGCGGGATCACCACGTCGTTCTTGGAGATCGTGATGCCCGCCTGCGTGGAGTACTTGAAGCCGAGGTCCTTGAAGGCGTCGAGCACCAGCGAGATCGTGGTCGCGCCGTAGGTCTGGACAAGCGCATCGACCAGGCGCGTCGTGTCGCGCTTCTTCATCGACTGGTTGACGAACACGTACTTGGTCGCGTCGAACTCGTCCCCCAGCGCCTCCGCCAGCGCGCGCTCGATGCGGTCGTTGTAGACGATCCGCCCGACCGTCGTGAGCACGTGGCCGCCCTCCCGCCCGAAGGGCCGGAACTCGGCGACGTCGTGCAGCTTGACCACGCCCGCCTCGTAGGAGAGCTCGGACTCCTGCGCCGTGCGGAACACGTGCGGGCGCGGCTCGCCCTTGGGCCATTTGGCGGCGGCGAGGAGCTCCTGCTTGGCGGAGAGCTCCTCGGCCTCGGGGCCATACGTCAAGTAGTAGGCGCCGAGGATCATGTCCTGCGTGGGCGTCGCCAGCGGCGCCCCGTGCGCGGGAGAGAGGATGTTGTTGGAGGAGAGCATCAGGATCCGCGCCTCCGCCTGCGCCTCCGCGGAGAGCGGCAGGTGGACGGCCATCTGGTCGCCGTCGAAGTCGGCGTTGAAGGCGTGGCACACCAGCGGGTGCACCTGGATCGCCTTGCCCTCCACCAGCAGCGGCTCGAACGCCTGGATGCCGAGGCGGTGCAGCGTGGGCGCGCGGTTGAGCAGCACGGGGTGCTCGTGGATGACCTCCTCGAGCACGTCCCACACCTCGCCGATCCCCGAGTCCACCATCTTCTTCGCGGCCTTAATGTTCTGCGCGGACTTGCGCTCCACGAGGCGCGCCATGATGAACGGCTTGAACAGCTCCAGCGCCATGATCTTCGGCAGACCGCACTGGTGCAGCTTCAGGTAGGGGCCGGCGACGATCACCGAACGCCCGGAGTAGTCCACGCGCTTGCCCAGCAGGTTCTGGCGGAAGCGGCCCTGCTTGCCCTTGAGCATGTCGGACAGGCTCTTCAGCGGGCGGTTGCCCGGCCCGGTCACGGGCCGGCCGCGGCGGCCGTTGTCGAACAGCGCGTCGACGGCCTCCTGGAGCATCCGCTTCTCGTTGTTGACGATAATCTCGGGCGCGCCTAGGTCGAGCAGCCGCTTGAGGCGGTTGTTGCGGTTGATCACGCGCCGGTACAGGTCGTTGAGGTCGGAGGTCGCGAAGCGCCCGCCGTCGAGCTGCACCATCGGGCGCAGCTCCGGGGGGATCACGGGGACCGCGTCGAGCACCATCTGTTCGGGCTTGTTGCCCGACTGGATGAACGCGGAGACGACCTTCAAGCGCTTGACCGCGCGCGCCTGCTTCTGGCCCTTGGCGGTCTTGACCTGGTCCTCGAGCTCGACCCGTTCGGCCTCGAGGTCCACCTGCTGGAGCAGGTCGCGGATCGCCTCCGCGCCCATCCCGCCGCGGAAGTACTCGCCGAAGCCGTAGGGCGAGCCGAAGCGCTCCTTGAGCTCCCTGAACGTGGTCTCGTCGTGCTCGATCTGCTTCGGTTCCATCGTCTTGAAGAGCTCCCACACCTGGCGCATCCGCTCGGCGGCGTCCTCGATGTAGGCTTCGGTGTCGGCGATGTCGGCCTCGAAGGCCTTGCGCAGCTCCTTGAGCAGTTTCTCGCGCTCCTCGTCGGAGAGCTTGGCGAGGTTGATGTCGAGCGAGTCGGCCCACAAGTGGTCTTCGTCGGAGAAGCCAGTCTGCTTGCCGCTCTGCAGGTACTTCTCGCGGCGCGCGAGCGACTCGCGCAGCTCCAGCACCCGCTCCTCGCGCTCGGCGGCGTAGGAGTCGAGGACCTTCGCCACCTCCTTCTCCAGCGCGTCGGTGTCCTTCGCGCGCGCCTCCTCGTCGACCCAGGTGACGATCGAGGCGGCGAAGTAGAGGACCTTCTCGAGCTCCTTGGGAGCCATGTCGAGCAGGTAGCCGATGCGCGAGGGCACGCCCTTGAAGAACCAGATGTGGCTCACCGGCGCGGCCAGATCGACGTGGCCCATGCGCTCGCGGCGGACCTTCGAGCGCGTGACCTCCACGCCGCAGCGCTCGCACACGATGCCCTTGTAGCGCACGCGCTTGTACTTGCCGCAGTAGCACTCCCAGTCCTTGGTGGGACCGAAGATGCGCTCGCAGAAGAGCCCGTCCTTCTCGGGCTTCAGCGTGCGGTAGTTGATCGTCTCGGGCTTGGTCACCTCGCCTGAGCTCCACGAGCGGATCTGCTTGGAGGAGGCGAGGCCAATCTCGATGGCGTCGAAGTTGTTTATGTCGATCATTCTCTGTTCAGCTTTCGCTAGCGGGTGGCATGACTATCGTGCTCCTCAGGGCCTCTCACTCCTCGGCCTCCTCGACCAACTCCGGCTCGAGCGCTCCGTCGCCGAGCACGAGGTCGAGCTCCTCGGCCCCCTCGGCGAGCAGCTCGTCGACGCCGAGGTCCTCCTCGGCCTCCTCCTCCTCGAGCGCGCCCTCCGGCTCGTTCGCCTCCTCGGCCGCCGCGCCGGGCTGCTCGGAGTCCTCGGCCTCCACGGGGATGGCGTCGGTGTCGTCCTCCTCCGCGATGGCCTCGCCGGCCGCGGCCGGCGGAGGTGTGCGCACCCCGGTGAGGTCGATGCCGAGCTCCTCGGCGGCGCGCAGCAGGTCGTCGTCTTCGTCGCGCATCTCCGCGCGCTGGCCTTCTTCGGAGACGACGTTCACGTCGAGCGCGAGCGACTGCATCTCCTTGAGCAGCACCTTGAAGGACTCCGGGATCGAGGGCTCGGCGATGTTCTCGCCCTTGACGATCGCCTCATACGCCTTCACGCGCCCAACGGTGTCGTCGGACTTGATCGTGAGCATCTCCTGCAGCGTGTAGGCGGCGCCGAACGCCTCCAGCGCCCACACCTCCATCTCGCCGAAGCGCTGCCCGCCGAACTGCGCCTTGCCGCCCAGCGGCTGCTGGGTGACGAGCGAGTAGGGGCCGGTCGAGCGGGCGTGGATCTTGTCGTCGACGAGGTGCAGGAGCTTGAGGATGTACATGTAGCCCACGGTCACCTGCTCCGCGAACGGCTCGCCGGAGCGCCCGTTGAAGAGCGTCATCTTGCCCGAGGCCTGCTCGCCGGGCCGGCGGGACTTGTCGACGTCCATGCGGATGCGCCCGGTGTGCTCGTCCTGCCAGCGCACGAGCGCCTGGTCGACGTCTTCGACGGTGGCGCCGTCGAACACCGGCGTGGAGACGTACACGCGCGTGGTGTCGCCGTTGCGGCCTTCGCCCTTGGCGCGCTGGTAGGCGTCGGTGCCGTCGTCGTACCACCCCTGCGCGGCGGCCCACCCGAGGTGGGTCTCGAGGATCTGCCCGACGTTCATGCGGGAGGGCACGCCGAGCGGGTTGAGGATCACGTCGACGGGCGTGCCGTCCTCGAGGAAGGGCATGTCCTGCACGTCCACGATCTTCGAGATCACGCCCTTGTTGCCGTGGCGGCCCGCGAGCTTGTCGCCCTCGGAGATCTTGCGCTTCTTGGCGACGAACACGCG
>JBOGYA010000247.1:0-4585 GCA_050696515.1 Solirubrobacteraceae bacterium | reverse complement strand
CTGCACGGCTGCGCCATTGCCGCCGGCGGCGTCCGTGACCGCGGTGTACCCGGGTGGGGTGCTGCCTGGGGCAGCGACGCTCGCCCCGCCCTCGGTGGCGGGCGGCGCGGGGGTTTGCGAGGTCGAGGTGTCGGGAGGTGAGGCGCTCATGTGGCAGTCGAATGGGTGAGCCCGCCGCTGGGAGGAGGCGCAGCGCCCGGAAAGCAAAGCGGAAACCGTGCTAAGAGAGCATTAAGACCTAAGAGACCCGTAAGAGCCGGGCGAGGCGTCTCACCCCTCCAGCGCCCCCAGCAGCCGGTCGAGGTCGCCCTCGTCGTTCCACGCCTCGAATACCCCCTCCGTCCAACCCCTTCGGGGTCGCCCGGGATCCCCTTGGAAGGGGGCCAGGAAGGCGAAGGCTCATTCTCGCAAGGCGTCTACCAGTCGCGCGAGGTCGCCCTCGTCGTTCCACGCCCCCACCGAGGCACGCAGCCAGGGGCGCCCGGGGATGTCGCGCAGAACTACCCCGAGCTCCGACAGCCGCTCGCGCTCGACAAGCGGGTCGGGGCTCGAGAAGGTGACGAGGGTAGTGTCGTCGCGGTTGACCGAGGACCCGCCCACCCCGCTCGTCCCCGCCCCGCGCGACCCAGCCGCTCCGGACCCGGTTCCCCGGACCGCGTGCCCTGGCCCCATCGCCCGGCCGATGACCTCGCGCCCGCGGGCGGCGAGCCGCTCGGCGAGCTCCGCGGCGAGTAGGCGGGCGCGCTCGTGCAGCCGGGCCCACCCGAAGCGCTCGAGCACCGTGAACGCGGCCACCGCGCAGGCGACGGTCTCGGCGTTGAGCGAGAGGGTGTCCAGGCGCCGGGCGTCCTCACACAAGCGCGCGTCCAGTCCCGAGTTGGGGTCGGCGAGGTTGGCGTAGCCGCGGCGGGCGACGGCGAGCCGCTCGCGCAGCTCGGGCGCGACGTAGAGCATCCCGGTCCCGTCGGGGCCGCACAGCCACTTCTGGCCCGCGCCGGCGTAGGCGGCGCAGCCCAGCGCGCGCACGTCGGTGGGGACGGCGCCCACGCCCTGGGCGCCGTCGAGCAGCAGGGGAACCCCGGTGGCGGCGAGCTCCGCCGTGGGGGCGAGGCACCCGGTCATCCAGCTCACGTGCGAGCAGGCGACCAGCCGGGTGCGGGGTCCGACGGCCGCGGGCAGCTGCGACCAGGGCGCGGTGCGGATCGCGACGCCGCGCAGCTCGCGCTCGGCGGCGAGCGCCCCGAGCAGGCCGGGGTGCTCCTCGTCGCTGGTGAGGATCTCCTCGCCGGGGGCGAGCCCCAGCCCGCCGAGCACGAGCGAGAGGCCCTCGGAGGTGCAGGTGGTGAGCGCGATATCCTCCGCGGCGCACCCGAGGACGGAGGCGTAGGCGGTCCGCAGTGAGCGGTTCAATTCCCCACGACGCTCGAAGTGACGGCTGGAGCGGCCTTCCTGTGCCTCGCGCCGCAGCTCCTCGGCGGCGGCGTGCACGGCGCCGTGGGGCAGAGGGCCGTCGGTGCCGGCGTTGAGGTACGCGACGCCGCTGAGGACGGGGAACTCGGCGCGCAACCCGGAGAGGTCCACAAACCGCGAGAATACCCGGATGCCCGGCCGAGGCCCGCAGACGCCGCTGTGGGAGCCGGCCCCGGAGGAGCGCGAGCGCGCGAGCATGACTCGCTTCATGCGCTGGGCGGGGGAGCGCGAGGGCCGGGTGTTCGAGGACTACGAGCAGCTGCGGCAGTGGTCGGTCGCCGAGCTGGAGCGGTTTTGGGCGGCGATCTGGGAGTTCTGCGGGGTGCGCAGCTCACGCCCCTACGAGCGGGTGCTCTCCTCGCGCGCGATGCCGGGCGCGAGGTGGTTCGAGGGGGCGGAGCTCAACTACGCGGAGAACATGCTGCTGCGGGACCGCGAGGGCGGGCGGGACCCCAATCAAGTGGCGGTGCTCCACAGCTCCGAGCTGCGTAATCAGGACCCACCCGCCCAGCTGACGTGGGGCGAGCTCTCCGCGCAGGTGGCGGCCGTGGCCGGCGGGTTGCGCGCGCTGGGAGTGGAGCAGGGCGACCGGGTGGTGGCGTACATGCCGAACATCCCGGAGACACTGATCGCGTTCCTGGCCACGGCGAGCCTGGGCGCGATCTTCTCGAGCGCGGCGCCGGAGTTCGGGGCGCGCAGCGTGATCGACCGCTTCGGGCAGATCGAGCCGAAGGTGATGCTGGCGGTCGACGGGTACCGCCACGGCGGCAAGGACTTCGACCGCCGGACGGTGGTCGAGGAGATCCTCACGGAGCTGCCGACGGTGCGCCACGTGGTGGTGGTGCCCTACCTGTTCGAGGGCCGACCCGGAGAGCTCACGTGGGGCGAGTTGTGCGAGCGTGGCGCGGGGCGCGAGCTGACCTTCGAGCAGGTGCCCTTCGAACACCCCCTGTGGGTGTTGTACTCCTCGGGCACGACGGGCCTGCCGAAGGCGATCGTGCACGGCCACGGGGGCATCCTCCTCGAGCAGCTGAAGAAGAGCCACCTGCACCTCGACCTGCACGCGGGGGACCGGATGTTCTGGTTCACGACGACCGGGTGGATGATGTGGAACTTCCTGATCGGCTGTCTGCTCACCGACGCGGCGATCGTGCTGTACGACGGCAGCCCGGGCCACCCCGACCTCGGCGTGATGTGGGCGCTGGCGGAGCGCACCGGGATGACGTGCATGGGCCTGAGCGCGGGCCTGCTGGCGGCGTGTGAGCAGGCGGGCATCGAGCCCCGCAGGGACTTCGACCTGAGCGCGCTGCGCGCCATCGGCTCGACCGGATCGCCGCTGGCGCCGGAGAGCTTCGCGTGGGTGTACGAGAAGGTGAAGCCCGACGTGTGGCTGTTCTCCACGAGCGGCGGCACGGACGTGTGCACGGCGTTCGTCGGGGGCTGCCCGCTGTTGGGAGTGTACGAAGGCGAGCTGCAGTGCCGCTCGTTGGGGTGCGCGGTGGAGGCGTGGGACGAGCAGGGGCACAGCGTGACCGACGAGGTGGGGGAGTTGGTGTTGACCGAGCCGTTGCCCTCGATGCCGCTGTACTTCTGGGGCGACCCGGACGGAAGGCGCTACCGGGAGAGCTACTTCTCGATGTACCCGGGTACCTGGCGTCACGGGGACTGGGTCAGAATCACCCCGCGCGGAGGCGCGATGATCTACGGCCGCTCGGACGCGACGATCAACCGCCAGGGGGTACGGATGGGCACGAGCGAGATCTACCGGGCGGCGAGCGCGGTGGAGGAGGTGGCGGACGCGCTCGTGGTGGACATTCCACACGGGCCGGCCGCGGAGCTGCAGATGTGGCTGTTCGTGGTGTTGAACCCGGGGCTGGAGCTGGACGAGGAGTTGGCGGGTGCGATCAAACGACGCATTCGCGAGGACTGCTCGCCGCGTCACGTGCCCGACGAGATCATGCAGATCGACGAGGTGCCGCGCACGCTCTCCGGCAAGGCGCTCGAGGTGCCGGTGAAGCGGATCCTGATGGGCTCGGCGCCGGGTGAGGCGGCGAGCGTGGACTCGCTGGCCAACCCGGGCGCGCTCGATTACTTCGTGCGCCTAGCGCAGACGTTGCGCTGAAGTTCCCGTCCGCGCGGGAGGAGTCCGAGCCAGACACGTCGAACAACGGGGCCGATGAAGCGCTCGACCTCGACCCCCACAGCCGAGCCCTTGAACGGGACCGACGAGCACCAGAGCCTCTCCAAGTACATCCAGATGCGCTTCGAGGGGTGCTCGCGCTCCCAGAAGGACGTCGCGCAGTACATCGTGGACCACCTCGACGAGGCGGCCTTCCAGACGGCGGAGGAGCTCGCGCGTCGCGCGAACACCTCGAGCTCGACGGTGGTGCGCTTCTCTCAAGCGCTGGGCTTCGAGGGCTTCCCGGAGCTGCAAGCCGCCGCGCGCGAGGAGTACCGTCGCGCCAATGCGAGCGGGCGGGGGTCCAGTCAGTCGACAAGCGGCGGCTCCGCTCCGCTGTTCTCGCTCGACCAGACCGAGTTCGAGGCGGCGCTGACGGCGGACCACCTGAACGTGGAGGAGACCGCACGCAAGGTCTCCAGAACCTCGGTGGACGCGCTGATCGACGCGATCGTCAGCGCCGAGAAGGTGCTCGTGGCGGGCACCGACCAGATGGCGTTCTTCGCGAGCTACCTACGCCACCTGCTGATGCTGCTCGACCTGCGGGTGGACGTGGTCGCGAGCCCCTCCCAGGAGGCGCTCAGCCGCCTGGGGCGAATCGACGAGGGCACGCTCGTGATCGGCCTCTCCGCGGGCCGGCCGCACCCGCTGGTGGTGCGCGCGATGAAGCTCGCGCGCCACCGCAAGGCACGCACGGCGGCGGTCACCGACGCGACCCTCTCGGAGGTGGCGAAGCTCGCGCAGATCAAGCTCTACTACTCCTCCAACAGCCCCGCCTACGTGCGTTCGCACGCGGCGCTGCTGAGCCTCATCCAGGCGCTCGCCTACGGCGTGTACTCGCGCGATAGCGCCTCCTACGAAGACCGCATCAAGGCCTTCCGGCTGAAGTAGTGGCCCATGCCACATGTGGCATGGGCGGCAGGGCCACATGTGGCC
>JBOGYA010000246.1:0-4592 GCA_050696515.1 Solirubrobacteraceae bacterium | reverse complement strand
CCCCAACGCCGCGGGGGACCAGAGGCGCTAGAGGACCTTCCCGGCCCGGCGGCGGATGCGGCGGCGGGGATGCGGGCAGTGCACGCCCTGCTGGACCCCTCGGTGGCGGCCCGCGTGATCTTCGACCTCGGCCTGGTGCGCTCCCTGGGCTACTACACCGGCGCGGTGTTCGAGGTGTACGACCCCGCGCTCGGCGCCCCCCTCGGCGGCGGCGGGCGCTACGACGAACTGCTGGGGCGCTTCGGGCGCTCGCTGCCCGCCGTCGGCTTCGCGTTGGGCGTCGACCGGCTGCACATCGCGCTCGCGGGGGAGGAGCGCGGGCGGGGAGCGGGGCTGACGCGATGAGCGCGATCAACGGCCTCACCGTCGCGGTGCCCCGGGGGGCGCTGTTCGAGGACACCGTGACGCTGCTCGCGGGGCTCGGGGTGGACACCGGCGAGCTGCGCTCCAATGATCGCAAGCTGCTGTTCGAGGACGTCGGAGTGATCACGATGCGCCCCTCGGACGTACCCACGTATGTGGAGGCCGGCGCCGCCGACCTCGGGATCACCGGCAAGGACGTGCTGGCCGAGCGTGCGCTCGGTGGAGCCGGCGGGGCCGGCCGGTCGGTGATCGGGCGTGAGGTGTACGAGCTGCTCGACCTCGGCTACGGGCGCTGCACGATGATCCTCGCCTCGATCGCCGGTGACCCCGACCCCGCGGCCGAGGCGCTGCGCCGCCTGGGGGTGATGCGGGTCGCGACCAAGTACCCACTGCTCGCCGCGCGCCACTTCGAGGAGACCGGCCGCCAGGCGGAGATCGTGGAGATCAAGGGCTCCGTGGAGCTAGCGCCCCTGACGGGGTTGGTCGAGGCGATCGTGGACCTCACCGCCACCGGCACCACGCTGCGGGAGAACAACCTCGAGGTTCGCGAGTCCCTCTTCGAGTGCACGGCGCGTCTGATCGCCAACCCTGTCGCCCACAAGCTCAAGGCCGCGGCGATCGACGACCTGCTGGGACGGCTTCGTGCGGGTTGAGGCGCGGGGTGCAAGGAGTGTGGGCGGCCCAGCCGCGCAGTCCCGACCACGACACACTGCCCGAAGGAGGGTGTGATGAGAATCGAGCGCCTCACTGTGCGCGAGCTGCTGGATGCCAACCGTGCGCTGGTGGATTTCTACGCGCAGAAGGGGTTTCCAAGCCGCCTCGCGATTGCGGTGGAACATCTGCGCAACATTGCTTCGGGGCACGGGTTCGACCCCGAGGTGGTGAGCGAGATCCTCGTCGTGGTGGAGAACGAGGGGGATGAGGCGGTGCTCGAGTACACGCGCGAGTTCGACACCGAGGGCGCCGAGCCCAGGCCGCTCGTGGTGCCGGCCGAGGAGTTGGACGAGGCGATCAAGCTACTCCCCCTGGAGGTTGTGGCGGGGCTGCAGGTGGCGATCGCCAATGTCGCCCAGGTCGCTCAGGCGGGCGTGGAGGAGGACGTCTCGATGCAGCTGCCCCAGGGCCAGCGCGTCACCGTGCGCGAGCTGCCAGTCGGCTCGGCCGCGGTGTACGTGCCGGGCGGGCGCGCGCCGTACCCGAGCACGGCGGTGATGGGCGTGGTCACAGCGCGCGCAGCGGGAGTGCTGGACGTGGTCGTCTGCTCCCCGCCGGGGCCCGACGGACAAATCGACCAGGTGATCCTGGGAACCTGCCGCTTGCTGGGGGTGGAGCGCGTGTACCGCATGGGGGGAGCGCAGGCGATGGCGGCGCTCGCCTACGGAACGACAAGCGTGCGACGAGTCGACGTGATCGTGGGCCCCGGCAACCTCTACGTGCAGGAGGCCAAGCGCCAGCTCTCCGACGTGGTTGGGATCGACTCGTTCGCCGGTCCTTCCGACCTGCTGGTCGTGCTCGGCGAGGACGCCGACCCGCGGCTGGTCGCGCTCGACCTGCTCGCCCAGGGCGAGCACGGCGACGGTACCCTCGTGGGCGCGATCTCCTGCTCGCGGAGCGCCCTGGACGCGCTTGCGGGCGAGCTCGAGCGGCTGGCGACCGAGCACCCCGATCTGGAGTCAGCGGCATGCGTGCTCGTGCAGAGTGAGGACGCGCGCGAGGCCATCGACCTGGCCAACGAGTTTGCACCGGAGCATCTGCAGCTGATCGGCGCCGAGCCGGAGGCGCTGGCCCCGCTGGTGCGCACCGCCGGCTGCCTGTTCGTCGGCGCCGCCGCGGCCACCGCGTTCGGGGACTACGTCGCCGGCTCCAACCACATCCTGCCGACCGCGGGTGCCGCGCGCTTCGCCTCCGGACTCTCCCCGCGCCACTTCCGCCGGCGGATGGCCGAGGTGCGGCTCGGCGAGGTGGGCGGGGACACGGTCGGCAAACTGGCTGCCGCAGGCGCCCCGATCGCCCGTGCGGAGGGCTTCGAGTGGCACGCCCGGTCGATGGAGGCGCGAGTGCGCGAGAATCCAGCGATGACGACGCCACGGCAGCAGAGTCCCAACCCGGCGGGTGGGCCATGAGCCGCACCGCCACGATTGAGCGCAAGACCGGCGAGACCGACGTCGCGCTGACGCTCGCCCTCGAGGGCACCGGCGCGGGCGCGCGCGTGACAGGCGTGGGCTTCCTCGACCACATGCTCGACCTGCTCGCCCGCCACGGGCACCTGGACCTGGACGTGCGGGTCAGCGGGGATTTGCAGACGGGCGCGCACCACACCGTGGAGGACACGGCGATCGTGTTGGGCCAGGCGCTTCACAAGGCGCTGGGCGACCGCGCGGGGATCGTGCGCTACGGCTCGGCGCTGGTGCCGATGGACGAGGCGCGGGCGAGCTGCGCGCTCGACATCTCCGGGCGTCCCTACACGCTGTTCGAGGCCGACCTGCCGCCGGGCTCCACGGGCGGCTTCGAGCACGAGCTGACCGAGGAGTTCTTTCGCGCGCTCGCGTCCGCGGCGAAGCTCACGCTGCACCTGCGCGTGGAGGCGGGCACCAACGCGCACCACATGATCGAGGCCGCCTTCAAGGCGTTCGCGCGCGCGCTGCGCGCCGCGGTCGCGCTCGACCCCACCGAGACGGGGGTGCCGAGCACGAAGGGAACGCTGACCGCATGACCAGCCACGCTCTGCGGGGTCAGGTCCAAGTCTCGCAAGGACGCAAGGAGCGTGGTGTGCTCGGCACACGAGCGACTGAGGACGCAGCGAGGCGCCGGAGATGACCCCGCAGATTGCTGTTGTCGACTACGGGATGGGTAACCGCCGCTCGGTGGAGAAGGCGCTAGAGCGGGTCGGCGCGCGTGCGTTCGTGAGCCGCGACCACGCGGCGCTGCGGGCCGCCGACGGCCTGCTGCTCCCCGGCGTGGGGGCGTTCCCGGCGGCGATGGCCGTGATCCGTGAGCTTGGCCTCGACGGGCTGCTGCGCGAGCGCGCGGCGGCGGGCACTCCGCTGTTCGGCTCGTGCATGGGGATGCAGCTGCTGTTCGAGTGCTCCGCGGAGCACGACGGCGCGGAGGGGTTGGGACTCCTGCGCGGGGAGGTGCGTGGGCTCGAGGCCCCGGGCCTGAAGCTGCCGCACATCGGCTGGAGCGAGGTGCGCTGGGGGCGGCGCTCGCCGCTGATCGAGGGTCTGCCCGACCCGGCGTACCTGTACCACGTGCACTCCTTCGTGGCGCACCCCGCGGACCCCGAGGTGGTGCTCGGGACGGCCGAGTACGGGGAGCCGTTCCCCGCGGTCGTGGCACGGGGCAACGTCTTCGGGGCGCAGTCGCACCCGGAGAAGTCATCCGTCCACGGCCTGCGCCTGCTGGGCAACTTCGTGGGCATCTGCGCCGCCGCGGCGGCCGCACGGGTGCCACTCGCATCGTGATCCTCTACCCGGCGATCGACATCCTTGACGGCCGCGCCGTGCGCCTTGTCAAGGGCGATTTCGACGCGAGCAAGGTTTACGACGAGGACCCTCTGGAGGCCGCACGGGCGTGGGTGGACGGAGGAGCGGAGCGCCTGCACGTGGTCGACCTCGACGGGGCACGGGCGGGTCATCCCCAGAATCTGGATCACCTGCAGCGCATCGCAAGCGAGCTGGGTGTGCCCGTGCAGTTTGGTGGCGGGCTGCGGAGCCTAACGGCCATCGAGGGCGCATTCGCCAGGGGCGTGGAGCGCGTCATCCTTGGCACCGCGGCGTTCACGGACCCTGAGCTGCTGGGCGAAGCTCTCAGCCGATTCGGTCAGGGCAAGGTGCTCGTATCGGTCGACGTGCGCGACGGACGAGTGGCAACCGAGGGGTGGACGGAGACGATCGATGGTGGCGCCGAGGAGGTCATCGCCCAACTCTGGAGCCGGGGGGCGGGAGAGCTTGTGTACACCAACGTCGATCGCGACGGGATGCTCGGAGGGCCAGACCTGGAGGAAGTACGCCGTGTCGCACGGGCAGTGCAGGGCACGTTCCTGTACTCGGGCGGCATTGGCCGGTTGGAGGATCTGTACGCCCTCGCGGCGCTCGGCGAGCCTAGTCTCGCGGGCGTGATCGTCGGCAAGGCCCTCTACGAGGGGCGCTTCACGGTGGCCGCCGCGCGGGCTGCCCTCAGCGGGTGAGGTGGGGGGGCCATTGCCGCATGCGGCAATGGCTGGCAGG
>JBOGYA010000245.1:0-4613 GCA_050696515.1 Solirubrobacteraceae bacterium | reverse complement strand
TCATCGAGATGCTCGTCGGTCAGATCTACCTCGTCACCGTCATCGGCGTGCTCGTCGGCAACTTCGTGGGCCGGCAGCGGTCGTGACGCTAGGCTAGGCGACCGCACCCCCGCCGCGAGTCGCGGCTTCGTGGCTGGCCATCCGCGCCCGGCGGTACTCGTTGACGACGATCTCCGTCAACTCCTCGACCGAGGTCTCCGCCGTCGGCTTGTCCAGCGCGATCGCGCCGTCCTGGATCATGCTCACCCGGTCGCAGGCCTCCAGGACGTGCACGTAGTTGTGGAGGATCATGACGATCGACACGCGCCCCTCCGCCTTCAGGCGCGCGACGAGGTCGAGGATCATCGATCCCTCCTTCGCGCCCATCGCCGCGAGCGGCTCGTCCAGCAGGAGGATGTCCGCGTCGGAGTTGACGGTGCGGGCTACGGCGATCGCCTGGCGCTGGCCGCCGGAGAGGCGCGCCACGGCGACGTCGATCCGCGGGATGTTGATCCCGATCTCGTCGAGCGCCGCGCGCGCTTGCAGCTTCATCCGCCGGTTGGCGAGCAGCGGCAGCGGGTGGTGGATGCGCTCGCGGCGCAGGAACAGGTTGTGGTAGACGGACAGTTCGTCGATCAGCGCGAGGTCCTGATAGACGGTGTCGATGCCTTTCGCGCGCGCGTCATCGACGCTCTTTGGCTGGTAGGGCTCGCCGTGCAGGAACATGCGCCCGCTGTCCTGTCGCTGAAAGCCGCAGAGGATCTTGATCAACGTCGACTTGCCCGCGCCGTTGTCGCCAAGCAGGCCGAGCACCTCGCCCTTGCGCAGGTGCAGGTTGACGTCACGCAGCGCTACTACCGGACCGAAGCGCTTGGCGAGGTGCTCGACGCGCAGCACGTCCTCGGGCGCCGAGCTCGGCGTGAGGATTGGCTCCGCGGGCGGCCGCTCAAAAGCCACTTACCCGCCCCTTGTGCGCGCGCGCTGCACGTTGACGTTGACGACCATCGCCACGATGATTGCCAGGCCGGTGTAGAACAGCAGGTAGTTGGCGTTTACGCCCTGCAGGATCAGCCCCTCCTTGAGGACCCCGAGGAACAGCGCCCCGATCAGCGCGCCCACAACCGTCCCCGAGCCACCTGTCAGCAGCGTCCCGCCGATGACGCCAGCGGCGACCGCCAGGAACAGGATTTCGTTGGCGCCGGCCGGGTCGGGCTGGACCGTGCCGGAGCGCACCGCCTCGAGGATTCCGACCAGTCCGGCGGTGAGGCTGCAGAGCACGAAGTTGCGGATCGTCACGAGCCGCACCCGCACGCCGGCCTCGGCGGCGCCCAGCTTGTTGGAGCCGATCGCCACGGTGTACAGGCCCCAACGAGTGAACGTCAGCACGACCTGCAGTACAGCGACGATCGCGAGCGCCCAGATCAGCTCCGCGTAGGTGCCGCCACCGAACACCTCGGCGAACGTGCTGAGGCTGCCGCCGTTGGTGATCCCGGCGCCGGGCGTGGAGACGGGCGTCCCGTGGGAGATGATCAGCGCGAGCCCCTCGAACGTGAACAGCATCGCGAGCGTCGCCACGAACGAGTTGATGCCGACGACCGCCACGAAGCAGCCGTTGGCGAGACCCACCGCCATGCAGACGAGCAGCGCGAGGACCACGCTCGGCACGAGCGGGATCCCGGCGGTGGTGAACTTGTAGAAGACGAACGGCGCGAACAGGTACAGCGCGCCGATCGAGAGGTCGATCTCGCCCAGGATCATCACGAACACCTCGCCGGCCGCAAGGATCGCGAACGGGGCGAAGTAGGGCAGCAGCGTCTTGAAGCTGGCGGTTGTCAGGAAGCTCGAGGTGTTGACCGCGAAGTAGATCGCCGTGATCAGCGTGACGACGATGATGCTGCCCTCGCGCAGCGCGAGCAGTCGATTGAGGATCGCGCTCCCGTCCGGGAGGGTGCGATGCGGGCGCTCTGGAGCCTCCCCCGGCGGGGCCGGCAGCTTGGAGGCAGGCCCCCCTGCCACGCTCGCCATGACCGTCTCCCGCCGCAAGCGCCGCGACTAGGCGGCCGTGCCCGCCTTGATCGGGATGACCTTCGCTTCGGAGGAGGTCCCCTCGAAGCGGGACTTGGATTCCACGTACGGCGCAACGGTTTCTTTGGTGAGGAACTTCAGGCCGGTGTCGGTTTCGGTGATGCCGCTCAACGTGCCGGAGACGTGCCAGAAGAACAGCTGCAGCGCCGGGATGAAGCCTTGCTGGTAGGGCTGCTGGTCGATCGTGAATTCGATGTTGCCTTCTTTGAGCAGCTTCTGGGTGTTTTCGGTGAGGTCGAAGCCGCCGGCCTTTACGCCTTTGGCGGGGAGGCCGAATTTCTGCATCACTTTCGCGAGGCTTTCCGTCGAGCCGCCGTCGACCGCGTACATCCCCTTCGTGGTCGGGTGGCCGACCCAATAGGCTTCGATCGTCGAGAGCTCGCCCGGCACCGCGGCGCCGGTGGCGACGGTGTGGATCGTGATCGGCTTGCCCGACGCCTTGATCGCCCTTTCCGCGCCTTCGATGCGCGGCTGCAGGTTGGCGGAGCCGGGCGTGGCGATGAACAGCGCCACATCCCCCGAGCCGACGGCCGCGGCGATCCGGATGCCCATCTTTTCGCCGGCCAGTTTCAGGTCCTGGCCGATGTAGGAGAGGCGCGGGTTGGTGGGCGCGTCGGCGTTGTAGGCAACCACTGGGATGCCTGCCTTCAGCGCCGCTTCGACGGGGGCGTTGAAGGCGTGCAGGTCGATCAGCGCCACCGCGATCCCATCGGCTTTGCTGGCGACGGCGGTGTTGAGCGCGTTGATCATCTGGGTGACGTTGCTCGTTTCCGAGCCCGTCCACTCATACGAGCAGCCGAGCAGCTTGCAGGCGTCGGCGATGCCGTACTGCGTGGGGGTGAAGAACGGGTTGGTTGTCACGTGGTTGACGAACACGAATTTGTATTCGGGGTGCGAGCCGAAGACGGCGCTGGAGCTGCCGCCCGATGAGCTCGCGCTCGAGCCGCACGCCTCCAGCAGCGCGCTCACCGAGCCCACCGCCGCCCCGGTCATCGCGGTCCGGCGCAGGAACGCCCGCCGGTCGAAGCCAAGCCCTCTGCCGGTCTCCTTGCGGTCGAGATCCTCGAGCCGCTCCACTGCCGCGTGTATGTGGTCGGTGCTTGACACTTCGTCCTCCTGTCAACCTGGTTGAAGAGCCTGCCCACTCATTAGCAACAACAGATACATACCCTTTCGCTTGGCGGGGTAGTCGTCATCGCGGAAATGCCGCAGTCAACGGTCGGCAAACTGCGGATGCGCCTACCCTCGGTGGATGGCATCGAATCCCGCTGGATCGACACCCGCCGACCAACCACCACCACGCACGGGCATACAGGAGGAGGATCGCTCCGAGCGCTACGGCGCCCTCGCGGTGGCGCGACACGTCAAAGACGACGGGCGCGCGCTGATCCTCTACACCCGCGCCGGCGAGCGGCCGACTTGAGCGGTCGCGCAAAGATCGGCCAACGCTTCGACGAGCTGCGCGCCGAGCGTGTCGATTACGCGATCCACCGCCAAGACCGCACCTTCCTGCCCACACGCGAGCGCTGCCCGTTGTGCCCCACCCGCGGCGGCGCGGCAGCGACCGAGGTCCCCCTCCCCGCCTTCCAGATCGCCGTGCTCGACAACCGCTTCCCCGCGTTCGAGGCGCCCCACGGCGCCGCCGAGGTCGTCATCTATACCGACGACCACGACGCCTGCCTCGGCACGCTCCCGCCCCAGCGCGCCGAGGACCTGGTGTGGGTTTGGCGCCACCGCTACCTGGAGTTGGGCGCACGCGAGGACATCGACTACGTGCTGATCTTCGAGAACCGCGGGGTCGAGGTCGGCGTGACCCTGCACCACCCTCACGGCCAGATCTACGGCTACCCGTTCCTGCCCCCCGTGCCCGCGCTCGAGCTCGCCGCCGACGAGCGCCTCGGGGGCTGCGCGCCGTGTGCCCTGCTGCGCCGGGAGCTGGAAGACGGACGGCGAGTCGTATACGAGAGCGACGCCCTCGTCACCTACGTGCCCTACGCGGCGCGCTGGCCCTACGAAGCGCACGTGACCCTGCGCGAGCACCGCCCGAGCCTGCTCGACTGCGAGCCCGAGGAGCTGCGGGCGCTGGCCGCCGGGCTGCAGGCGCTCGCGCGCGGGTACGACGCCCTGTTCGACAGGCCCTTCCCCTACGTGATGGTCGTCCACCAGGCGCCCACCGGGGAGGCGCCGGCGCCGTCTGCCGAGCGGGGCGCCACCGCATCGACGGGCTCCCAACGCGGGCACCTGCACGTCGAGTTCTACCCGCCGCTGCGCACTGCGCGGAAGCTCAAGTACCTCGCCGGCTCCGAGCAGGGCGCCGGCACCTTCATCTCCGACACGCTGCCCGAGGAGTCCGCCGCCGCGCTGCGTGAGGCGATCGCCCGTGCCGCGTGAGCGCAGCGCCGCGTTCGCTCCCGGGCGCGTCAACCTGATCGGCGAGCACACCGACTACAACCAGGGGCTCGCGCTGCCCTTCGCCATCGCCGAGGGCATCACGGTGCGCGCGCAGGCGGCCGATCAGGCGTCGGCCGGCGCCGGGCGCATCTGCGCGC
>JBOGYA010000244.1:0-4616 GCA_050696515.1 Solirubrobacteraceae bacterium | reverse complement strand
CTCCTACCTCACCTGGGACCCGCAGGCCCCCGAAGCCCGCGAACGCGCGCTGGCGCCGTTCGTCGGCCCCGATATGGACGCGGACGCCGGCCTGCAGCCGCCTGCCGGCGCAGAGCAGCGCGTCCTGTGGACGCAGGTCGTCCAGGAACGCGAGCCGCTGCCAGGGGAGCACGTCTACACCGTGGCCGCCGCCACCGACGCCGCGGGGCTCCTCTACCTCACGGTAAGCGTGCTCCACTCCTCCGGCGGCGGGCTCGCGCTGGCGGGCTACCCCGCGTTCGTGGGACCCCCGGCCTCCGGTCCAGCCCACATCAGCGCCGGGGGGCGCCTGCGCCAGGTGAACGACTCCGAACTGGCCACGGTGGTGGAACGCGCGCTGCGCAACTACCTCGCGGGCTCTCCCTCCGAGCTGGCCGCGGACCTCGCGAGCGGAGCGCACGTCTCGCCGCCCGGCCTGGCGCTCGCGCTGCAGTCGCTGCAGAGCCTGCAGTGGGCGCCCGGCGCGGGAGCGGTGCTCGCGGTGGCCCTCGCTCAGGACCAGCGCGGCGCGCAGTACACGCTCGCCTACGAACTCGACGTCGCGCGCGTACAGGGCCGCTGGGAGATCGCTGCGATCCAGATGGACCCCTACGCATGAGGCGACGCAGAAAGCACCGCCGCGCGAACGCCCACTCAGGGCACCTCACCAAACGGAAAGGAAGGAGCCCACATGAAGATCGTCCACGTCCCTCGATCGCGTGTCGTTCGCCCTGGCGCGCACATGGCCCTGCTGGTCTGTGCGGCGGTCGGCATCTGTATGTGCCTGGCCGTGTGGCCCGTGGCTGCCGCGTCCGGTGCGGTAGCCGCGAAAGTCCCCGCCGCGCCCGCGGCGAAGTCCCCCGCGGAAACCGGCAGCTCGCTCGAAGCGGCCGCCGCCAAGGCGGGGAGCACGGGGCGAAAGGTGGCGATGAGCCTGATCGGCCTCGCGTTCGCGGTTGCGGGCACCGTGCTGGCCTTCCGCCGCGACTTCAAGGAGGCGGCGGGCGTGTTCGCAGTTGGGATCGTGGCGGTGCTGCTCGCCACCCCCGCGGGCCTCTCCCTGCTGCAGGACACCGTCAACTCGCTGTTCGGGTCCTGACGCCGGCGGGCCGGTCCGCGTCGATTGGAGCGGTGGTCGCGGTGACGGGAGCGAGGGGCTCATAGCGATGGAGATCCGCTCCTACCGCGCCGTGTTCGACCTGGAGCGGCGCATCTACCGCGTCGACCGGCTGCGGCTGAACCCCGGCGGGGTCCCCCTCCGGGGTGTCGTCTACTGTCTCGCGCTGCTCGCGGGCCTCGCGCTCCTCGGCGTGCTGCCGCTGCTGGGGGCGGCCGTGCGGGCGCTGCCGTGGTACCTGCGCGACCTCGTGCTGCCCGGGGGCGGCGCTGCGCTGCTGACGATGATCCGCGTGGAGGGACGTCCGTTTCACCTGGCCGCCGCTGCGCTTGTGCGCCACGCCCTCGGGCCGCGCCACCTCGCCGGCCTGCGACCGTGCGCGCCTCCGGCGCGGGTCTGGTGCCCGGAGGAACTGCTGATGCTCCCGGACGGCTCCGACCCGCGCCTGCGCCGCCTGCGCTACACCGGCCCGGGCGCGGTGCGCGTGGCGGCCACCCGGGAGGTCTTCGTGCTCGAGCGCGGGGCTGAGCTGCGGGTCTCGCGGGCGCTCGATCGGCGGCCCCGGGCATAGTGTGGGCGAGACGGATTATCGTGACTGGCTCGACTTGGACGCCGAAGTTGGAGTGCGCTTCCTCACGCACCGGTCGGAGGTGACCTACTACGTGGTCGTGCTGCTGGCTGTCGATCGCGGCGAGCTCTGGGCGGTGCGCGTCTACGACAACGCTCACGAGCGTCACGACATGCACCGATACAATCGGGAGGGCGTCAAGCAGGCCGCTGAGACATTCCACCAGGGCTCCGCGGCCGAAGCCCTGCTGAGCGCGATCGAGGCGGTGCGCAACGGCTATCGGGAGATGATCGACTCATGGCGACGGTGAAAGGTAAGATACGGACTCCTGGCAGCGTGCTCGCCTCGCGGCGGTTCGACGCGGCGATCGAGGACGGGATCGCCGAACGCCCGGCGCGGTATCCGAACAAGGCCTGCTTCGTCGGCGCCGACGTCCCTAACCTCGGGCAGGTCCTCGCGCGGAACGCGCGCGCAGGCCGAGCGGTTGTGCTCATCTATCCCGACGGCGAGGAGTGGGTCGTCGAGTCGCGCAGGCCGCTCGACGCTTCCGAGGCCGCATAGTGCTCTGATCGAGCGCGCCTCCGTCTCTTCGCGAGCGTAGGGTCTCACCGCGTCGCTCCGGTCCCGGCCAGAGGTCGAGTCAGAGACATTCTCGGGGTGTTTGGTGCCGTGGTCATTGGGTTCGCGGCAACGCCTTGACGTCCGCGAGGCGGAGGGGTAAGAGAGCGCGACTTGTAAACGGAGGGATTCCCCTCGAGATCGGGAGTGGAGATATGCGATGGAAGGAGTTGTACGACATGAAGCACCTAAAAACAGCAGGGCTCTGCCTTTTGTCCATGCTCGTGTTGGGCATAACACTGGCAGGGAACGCCTCCGGGGCGCCGTTATGGTTACTTTGTTTAGAAGGCTCGGGCCTCACTAAATATTCAAGCAACCAGTGCACCGAAGCCAGTTCAACCGGAAAATGGCAGTCGTCAGCCCTGCCCTCCGGTGGTTCGGCTACGGTCAGGCTCTTAGCCTTCTCGTTGCGAATGACAGAATCAGGTGTGAGGGGTACATCGATATATTGCCCGGACGCAGGAGTTGGATGGGGCTTAATCGAGGAAAAAAAGCTTATAATAAAAGTAGCTGAAATACGGAACCCCGAAGCGGAAGGTTGCAGAGTATCAAGCGAACTTGAAATTCTAAAATGCAAAGCAGGAAAACTCGAAGCCCTGCAGGCCGTGCGTCTACCGTGGACAGTAGAAATGTTTGAAACCGAAAAAAAGATATTAACCCATACGGAAGGAACTGGCGGAAGACCGGGATGGGAGATTAAATGTGGTGGCGAAACGGATGATTGTGAAGAATCGGCTGAAAAACCAGAATCCACAGAATTACTAAGCGGGGTCACGAAGGGTGTGTTATTAGTATTAGCGAGATTCGAGAACAAGGGCAGGGCGAATTGCGAGATAGGGGGCAAAGAATCAGAGCAGATAAGTGGCTTAATTGCAATCTTATTATGGAATGGTAATGGGCTCAGTATAACGTCAGTTTGAAGGCGGAAGGCGCGCTAGAAGGAAATGATCGCATCTGGAGAAATAGCATCAGAAAGGATCACTGTGGAAAAGCCATAGCAACGGCCGCCCCACGCCGGACGGGTTCGGCGTGGGGTGTGTGCCGCGCTAGGGGCAGGTTCGTAGCCGGCTGTCCCACTCCAGCGGCGGGGTCGGAACAGGGGATAGGGACCACCCGTGAATGCCCCCCGCCACCCCCATAGGCGCGTCTCCCAGGACGCCGAAGAAAAGCCCCGCCAGAGCGCGCGCGTGGAGGCGCGCTGAGCGTGCGCCCGCCGATCAGCCTCGTGTACGGGAACCTCGTGTTCGGCGAGGGATACGACGACGGGTGGGCCGCGTTCGCCGTGCCGAGCAGCTCGTACGAATGGCTGGCCGAGGACGCCAAGCGCGGGCGCTTTCTCGCGCTGCTGGGCGCATTGGAGGCGGCGGGGGCCGACGTGCAGATCATGCGCGTCAGCCGCCTCTGGGAGGTCTCCGCGTACGCGCACGAAATGGCCGGGGAGGCAGATCGGGAGGGCGTTGCGACGGTGCCGACGCCCGCCCGTCCGGCGTCGCCAACAGGAGCCGGCGGTCTCCACACGCGTGGGCTCCGGTCCTACGTCGCCGAGCACGTCAGGCGCCTGGAGGACCTCGAGGCGCAGCGAACCGCCCTGTTCGTCCTGGTGAGCCTGCGCGACCCCGAGCGCGACGTGGCCTCATACGTCTCGCGCGCCGCGGAGCGCCACCCGCGCGAGTGGGCCGGGGCGCTCAAACGCGGCCTGGTACCGCACGACCGGCGGCTGCTGCGCGTCGTCGAGCTGGAGCGCGCGCGGGTGCGGGCCGACCAGGCCCATGCGCGCCTCGCCGACTTCCTGGCGGCCCGCCCGGCGAGCGCGGCGGAGTTGCAGTGGTTGGTGCGCCGCGCCTTCTGCCGGGACTTGGGCGAGCCCGCCGTGGAGGGGCTGCACGAGCCGCGGGCGCTGCTGTTCGAGCGCAACGGCGAGGCAATACTGGCGCCGCTGGAGGGGGACGTAGTGCGCTGGACGGACAGCTTCGTGGAGCACCGGCCGCGCGCGCTGCGGATCGAGTCCGAGCTCGGGGTGAGCTGGCAGGCGCAGCTCGTGGTGGGCGCGCTCCCCGAGCTGGTGCACTTCCCGGGCGCGCGAGCCGAGCTGATGTTCGCGCCCGTCGAGGCGCTTCCGTTCGGAGTAGACCTCTCCCTGAACGCGCGCTTCCTGCCCAACGAGCTGGCGCTGCGGATCGCGCGGCGGCGCATCCAGGACGCCGACCAGATCCTGCGCGCGGAGACAGACGGCGAGCAGGGAGCCACCGACCTCGGCTACCGACGCACGCAGGAGGCGCGCGACCTGCTCGCGCA
>JBOGYA010000243.1:0-4624 GCA_050696515.1 Solirubrobacteraceae bacterium | reverse complement strand
ACGCGGTGCTCTGCAACCCGCCCTACGTGGCGGAGTCCGAGCGCACGGCGTTGGCCCCGGAGATCCTCCGCCACGAGCCCGCGGGCGCCCTGTTCGCCGGCCCCGACGGCCTCGCCACGATCCGGGCGCTGCTCGCCCAGCTTGCCGAGCGCAAGCGCGTGCGCCTCGCGGCGCTCGAGGTCGGCGCCGGCCAGGCGGAGGCGGTGGGCGAGCTGATGCGCGCGGCGGGCTTCCCCGCCGTGAGCCTGCGGCGCGACCTCGCGGGGATCGAGCGTGTGGTGGTGGGGGAGCGAGGGTGAAGCTCACAGCGCTCGACGCCGAGCGCCTGCAGGAGTGCATTGGGAATGGCGGAGTCGCGGTCTTCCCAGCGGACACCGTCTACGGCCTCGCCTGCGATCCGCTCCAGCGCGAGGCGGTGGAGCAGCTGTACGAGCTGAAGGGCCGGCCTCCCGAGCGCCCCGCGGCGGTGATGTTCTTCGCGCTGCCGGTCGCCCTCGAAGCGCTCCCTGAGCTGGGCGAGCGGGAGCGTGCGGCGCTGGAGGCGCTGCTGCCGGGCCCGCTGACGGTGCTGCTGCCCAACCGCGAGGGCCGTTATCCCCTTGCGTGTGCGTTTGGGTCCGCAAGGTCGGGGGCGTATACCCCGACAATCGGCGAGCCGGGCGCGCTGGGCCTGCGTGTACCGCTGCTTCCCGAGCGCCTGGCGGCGCTGCGCACAGTTCGAGGCCCTGTCCTGCAGTCGAGCGCCAACCTCTCCGGTGGCACCGAGGCGCGGCGCCTGGCCGACATCGCGCCCGCGCTGCTTCAGGGCGCCGACCTGGTGCTCGACGGCGGCGAGCTCCCGGGTACCGCCTCCACTGTGCTCGACCTGCGCGAGTATGAGCGCAGCGGGGCGTGGCGCATCGTGCGCGAGGGGCCGGTTGGGCAGGCAGACCTCGAACGGGCGCTGGAATGAGCCAGCAGATGCAGGATGCCGTATACTGTATGACGTCATGCAGCACCGCACGCAGCTCTATCTCGATGACGGCCAGTACCGCTGGCTGAAGCAGCAGGCCAGCCAGGGGGGCAGCGTCGCGGCGGTAGTGCGCGATCTGATCGACGCGGCGCGCTCGCGAAGGCCGAATCGCGCCCGCGATCCACTGATCCGCTACCTGATCGATGAGCCGCCCGCTGAAGGTTCGGGCGACTCCACCGTCGAGACGATCGATCGGGACCTGACGCTCGTCCCAGGCCAGTAGCCCGAAGATGCGCGCTGACGCGGGGCACGGAGGCCCCGCGCCCACGGCCGTGGGACGTGTCCGGGCCTGCGCGGATGCGCCCCAAGTGAGCACCCGTATATGTGCGCGCATGTGATCTCCGCCACGTGCTAGCCTCGACTTGGCCTTCGCGACTGGCGCTGGACGAGGTGGAGCACCACCGGGGAGCGGGGGCCGTTGCAGAGCAGCCGCGCGCCTGGGCACCCTTCCGCTTTCGTCCCGAGGAGTGCCCATGTCCGAGCTGAGCCACGACTACTTCAACCGCCCGCTCTCCGAGGTTGACCCGGAAGTCGCCGAAGCGCTGCGCGGCGAGCTCGAGCGCCAGCAGTCCACGCTGGAGATGATCGCCTCCGAGAACTTCGTGCCGCGCGCGGTGCTCGAATGCCAGGGGTCGGTGCTCACCAACAAGTACGCCGAGGGCTACCCCGGCCGGCGCTACTACGGGGGCTGCGAGTGGGTCGACGTCTCCGAGCAGCTCGCAATCGACCGCGCGAAGGCGCTGTTCGGGGCCGAGCACGCCAACGTGCAGCCCCACGCCGGGGCGCAGGCCAACACCGCCGTCTACCACGCGCTGCTGCAGCCCGGGGACACGATCATGGGGCTCTCGCTCGCGCACGGCGGGCACCTCACGCACGGGATGCGGCTCAACGTCTCCGGGCGCCTCTACGACATCGCCGCCTACGAGGTCTCGCGCGAGAGCGGGCGGATCGACATGGACGAGGTCGCGCGCATCGCGCGCGAGCGCCGCCCCAAGCTGCTGCTCGCCGGCTGGTCGGCCTACCCCCGTCAGCTCGACTTCCCCCGCTTCCGCGAGATCGCCCGCGAGGTCGGCGCGCTGCTGATGGTGGACATGGCCCACTTCGCCGGCCTCGTCGCCGCGGGGCTGCACCCCAACCCCGTGGAGCTCGGCGCCGACGTCGTCACCACCACCACCCACAAGACGATCGGCGGCCCCCGCGCCGGCCTGATCCTCTGCAAGGAGGAGTTCGCGAAGAAGATCGACTCCGCCGTCTTCCCCGGCCAGCAGGGCGGCCCGCTGGAGCACGTGATCGCCGCCAAGGCCGTCGCGCTGAAGATCGCCAAAAGCGAGCTCTTCCGCGAGCGCCAGCGGCGCACGCTGGAGGGCGCTCGCGCCCTGGCTGAGCAGCTGCTCGGCGCCGGCAACGGCGTCAACGTGCTCACCGGCGGCACCGACGTGCACCTGGTGCTCACCGACTTGCGCGACGTGCGCCCCGAGCTCACCGGCCGCGCCGCCGAGGACCGTCTGCACGACATCGGCATCACCGTCAACCGCAACGCCGTCCCCTTCGACCCCCGGCCCCCGATGGAGGCCTCCGGCCTGCGCATCGGCACCCCCGCCCTGGCCACGCGCGGGCTGCAGCGCGAGGACTTCGAGGAGGTCGGCGCCGTCATCGCCGCCGCGCTCGCCCCCGGCTTCGAGGAGCGCTCCGCGGAGCTCTCCGAGCGCGTCCGCGCCGTCGCCGAGCGCTACCCGCTGTATGAGGAGCTTCCCGCCGCGGTCTCCGCGTAGGACCAGGGTTCCCGTCGGAGGGGGCCGTTTTTAGGGATCGTCCACGCGGCGCGGTGCGGAGTTCGAGCGCGCGGGCGCCGGGCCTCCATGCCCGGCGTACGCCTGCCAGTTGGGAATCCCGCGCCTTATGACGCCCGCGCCTGCGATGCTGTCAGCGAGCTTTATGACCTCGCACGAGCTCGACGCGCTGTACGCCCTCCTGGCCGCCGCCGCGGTGACGGCGCTGCTGACCCCGCTCACGATGCGCCTCGCGCGCGCCGTCGGGGCGATCGACCGGCCCCGCGAGCGCGGCCTCTCCGAGCGCGCCACCCCGCTGCTCGGCGGCCTTGCGATCTTCGCGGGGGCGCTCGTCGCCGGGCTGATCTGGCTGCCCGACGAACGGCTCTGGCACGGCGTGCTGCTCGCCGCGGCGTTCATCACCCTTGTCGGCGCGCTCGACGACCGCTTCGAGCTGCCGCCCGCGGTGAAGCTCGCGGGGCAGATCGCCGCTGCGCTGATCGTCGTGCACTTCGGCGTCGAAGTCAGAGAGATCGCGCTCCCCTTCGTGGGCCTCTTGCACTTCCCCAACGCCGGCGCCGCGATCACGGTGGTCGGCCTGGTGGCGCTGATGAACGTCGTCAACTTCTCCGACGGCGTCGACGGCCTCGCCGCAGGCGTCTGCGCGATCGTCGCCGTCGCGCTCGCTGTGATCGCGTTCGACCTGCAGCGTTGGGCGCCCGGCGTGCTCGCCGCGATCATCGCCGGCGCCTCGCTCGGCTTCCTGCTCTACAACTTCCCGCCCGCGTCGTCCTTCATGGGCGACTGCGGCGCCAACCTGCTGGGCCTGCTGATGGGCTGCCTCACCGTCGAGGGCGCCGTCAAGACGCAGGTCGTGCTCTCCTTCGTGCTGCCGTTGATCCTGCTCGCCGTGCCGTTCCTCGACACGACCTTCGTGGTGCTCAAGCGCCTGAAGTACCGCCGCCCGATCTACGCCTCCGACAGCGAGCACTTCCACCACCGCATGGCCCGCATCGGCTTCTCCCGCCGGCGCACGATCGCCTACCTGTACGCCTGGACGCTGCTGCTCGCCGGGTTCGCCCTCGCCCTGCGCTTCGTCCCCTACTCCGACCACAAAGGCCACCTCTACCTCGGCTGGACGCTCGTGATGGCCGCGATCGCGCTACTCGTCGCCGCCGCGAGCGTCTACCTCGTGTACGTGCTCGAGATCCTCAAGTTCCGCCGCCTCGACGCGATCCGCCTGCGCCGGCTGCGCTCCGAGGCCTCCCCCGCGGAGATCGACAACGACGTCGCACAGGACTTCGAGACGGGTGAGTTTCAAACCGTCGGCTCCTGAGGGCCGCGACTTCCGCGTGCCCGCCGGTATCTGGCTTGGAGTCCCCATGTGCTGTCCGCGACCTCCCCGCCTCCCACTCCGCCTGCTCGCGCTGATCGCGAGTCTGCTTGCGCTGGCCCTCCCCGCGGGCGCGCAAGCGCTGGGCGTAGGGGTCGGCGAGCAGCAGCCCTACATGTTCGCCGACCCCCGCTTCCAAGCGCTCGGCATCCGCTACGCGCGCCTGTCGATCGGCTGGAACGCGCTTGAAAGCCGCGCTGAGACAAGGGCGCTTGCAACCTGGCTGCGCGCTGCCCGCGCCGACGGTGTGCACCCCCTGATCAGCTTCGAACACTCCTGGATCGCTCACCGCCACCGGCGGCTGCCGAGCGCCGCCCAGCTCGCCCGCCAGTTCCGGGTGCTGCACGCGCGCTACCCCTGGGTCACCGACTTCGCGACCTGGAACGAGGCGAACTACTGCGGCCAGCCCACCTGCCACTCCCCCGCGCTGGTGGCCGCCTACTACCGGCA
>JBOGYA010000242.1:0-4627 GCA_050696515.1 Solirubrobacteraceae bacterium | reverse complement strand
CGGACTGCATCTGCTTCGTCTGCCCCAGGGTGCAGCTCGAGATCGGCCGCGACGCGAAGCTGCACATCGGCCGCTGGGCGTGGATCGGGCACGGCTCGAAGATCAGGGTGCACGAGGGCGAGGTGCGGATCGGCGCGAAGACGGTGATGGGCCAGGAGTGCACGATCTCCGCCTTCCAACACGTCGCGATCGGGCGCGAGTGCATCGTCGCCGACCGCGTGATGCTGATCGACTTCGACCACGGCGTCGTCGAGGTCGAGCGTCCGATCCGCCTGCAGGGGATCTACAAGCGCGACGTGGACGTCGGCCACAACGTGTGGGTCGGCTACGGCGCCTGCATCCTGCGCGGGGTCACGGTCGGAGACAACAGCGTGATCGGCACGAGCGCCGTGGTCACCCACGAGGTCCCCGCGAACGCCGTGGTGGGCGGCATCCCCGCCCGCGTGATCCGGATGCGCGAGGCGCCCCAGTCGATGCGCTGGGAGTGACCGGGGTACAGACAGCTCAGGGCGCCAGCAGCGCAGCGCGATCCGCGTACGCCGCGAGGTTGCGCAGAGCGCTCGCGTCGGCGTCCACTCCGGCCGCCAGGGCGCGCTCGACCCCCACGCGGTGGCCCTCGAAGCGCTCGCGCGCGTAGGGGACCGCGAGGCCGCGGGAGACCATGAAGGCCCAGTCGCTCGCCTGCAGCGCCAACAGCTCTCGCACCGCCGCCTCCCCCGCGCGGGGGCCGGCGCGCAGCACGTCCAGCTCCGCGGCGCGTGTGGCGAAGGCGATCTCCGCCACCGCGGGGCCCGACCAGGTGGAGAGGCCACCGCCCTGCCCCCACGTGCTCGGCTCCCACGCCTGCCCGGTCTCCAGCGGCACGCCCCCGGACCGAGCCGAAGGGTCGCCCGCGGACTCGCCCTCGGCCCCGTCCGAAGGTCTCCCCGCCAACCCGGGAGGGGCCCTCACGGCCCCGCGCAGGGCGAGAGCGTCCTCCGAGGACGCCGGCTCGTGGCGCTCCAGGGCGTCGTCGAGGCGCACCAGCGGGAGGCCCTGACGCGCGCACTCCTCCACCACCGCGCTCAGCCAGGCGAGACCCTCGTACCACCAGTGGCCGAGCAGCTCGGTGTCCAGCGCGCACACCGCCAGGCCGCCCCCCGGCAGGCCCGCGCCGTCGCGGCGCAGGCGCTCGGAGGTGCGGGCCACGAAGTCCACGGCGTGCGTGCGTGCCAGCGCGAGGGCACGCTCGTGGTCGTAGGCGCCGCCGTCGTTGGCCCAGGGTTGGTGGTGGTGGATCGTGTGGTGGTGGTAGTCGCGGTAGCCGCTGTGCGCCGGGTAGCCCGCGTCGCTCCACACCAGCGCGATCGTGGCGCGGTCGATCGGCGCGAGCACGACGCCCGACTCTCCGATCAGGGGGCGCAGGTTTGCCGGGCTCCCCAGGCCGAGACGGCCGGTCAGCTCCACGCAGGTCGCGTGCACCCCCGCGTCCGCCAGCGTCGGCTCCAGATACCCGGCGTGGGCGCACTCCGGCAGCCAGAAGCCACCCCGCCAGACCGCGCCGAAGCGCGCACGGTGCGACTCGATGCCGCTCTGCGCCTGCATCCGCAGCCCCGCCTCGGTGGCGAGCAGCGGCAGCACCGCGTGGGTGGCCGAGGAGGTCCATTGCGCGTAGGGCGCGAACGCGCCCAGCAGGTCCCCGCCGCGGCGCTCGAAGCCCTCCAGGGCGCGCTCGTAGTCACCCCAGGCCCGCTCCAGCTCCCGCGCCAGGGTCTCGTGGCCTCCCGCGCGCAGCCCCCGGGCGTCCTCGGCGTAGGTGTAGCGGCGGGTCTCGTCCACGAACCGCGCGAACCGCTCGCCCACCCCGCGGGCCTCCAGTTGGTCGCACAGCACCGGGGTCAGCGACACCGTCAACGGCGCTCCCCGCTCCAGCAGCTCCAGCAGCGGCAGGTAGCACGTGGCGATCGCCTCCCACAGCCACTCCTCCCCGAACGGCCACGTCCCGAAGCCCTCCACGTAGGGCATGTGGGTGTGCAGGACGATCGCCAGCTCGCCCCGGGAGCCTGCGCCGGTCCGTCCTCGATCGGCCGCCCTCCCCTCATCGGCCCCCCACCTGCCGGTCGCACCGCCGCTGCCGGCTTCCCGCGCCTGACCGGCGGCGCTCGCCTCCCCGGCCCCCCGCCCGCCGGCCATGCCACCATCGCCTTCCTGTGCCCGACCGACGACGCTCACCGGCAGGGGTCCAGCGGGACGCTCACGCGCGGCACACCGCCACGAAGTCGAGCGCCCGGTCGAGGTCGGCCTGGCCGCGAGGACGCAACGCGAAGTCCGCGGCGGAGATCGCCGGGGTGAACCGGCCGTAGAAGCGCTCGGTGAGCCCCAGCCGCGGATGCAGACTGTCCCAGCCCAGCCTCAACGCGAGCTCATGCACGCGCAGCTTGCGGGCGTGGAAGAGGCCGAAGAGCCCCACCGAGGCGAAGTGCTCGCGGCACAGCCGCTCGAACTCCCGCGCGCGGTACTCGTGCACGTGCCACGGGTTGTCCGAGCGCTCCGCCCCCTTCGGGGCCAGGGTGAGCACGTTCGGGGTGGACAGGTACACCGTGCCCCGCTCCCCCACCAGCTCGCGGAAGTGCGTGAGCGCCGCGCCCGGGTCCTGGAGGTGCTCGATCGTCTGCAGGAACACCACCGCGTCCGCGGGCTCGGAGAAGGTTTCGATCAGGTCGCGCTCGAAGCGCAGGTTCTCCCGCCGGTAGCGCCTGCGCGCGTGCTCGTGCGCCTCCGGGTTGGCGTCCACCCCCACCACGCTCGCGGCGCTCCCCGCGAGCACGTCCGAGCCGTACCCCTCCCCGCACGCCATGTCGATCACCCGCAAGCCCGCCACGCGCGCCGCGATCCACCGGTAGACCACCAGGTGACGGCGGTACCAGTAGTTCTCCTCCGGCACATCCGGGAGCGTGCGCTCCCCCGTCAGCGCCAGGGGCGGCACGTCGTCGGGCTGGTCGCGCTGCACGTAGAGAGGCGCCGCCACGGCGCGCGAGTATATGGTCCTACGGCGACTCTCAGCTGCTCGGGGGCGCGCTCTGGCCGATGGTCCGCTGGAGCTCGCGGCCTTTGAGCGTCAGACTATCCCGCCGGCGGCGGCGAAGGCGGTGGGCGTGAGACCGGCGCCGACCCGCAACAACTCGGCGTCGGCGGTCACGAGCGTGATGCCCCGCTCGCGCGCGACGGCCCAGTAGGCGGCGTCGTAGAAGCTGAGCCGATGCGCCGCAGCGAGCTCGGCGGCGTCCCTGCGAGCCCTGGGCGACAGGCGCAGGCCCTCGTCGCAGATCAGCTCGAGGCGATCGAGGATGGCGACCACGCGATCCCCCGGCAGACCGAGCGCCCGCGCCGCCACGTTGCCGAGCTCGTAGACGGTGAGGTCGAGCACGACCGCGGTCAGCGTGCGATCGGTGTGCGCCTCGAGGATCGCGCGCGCCTGTGCGACCTCGGTCTCGCCCGACTCGTGGAACCACTTGACCACGATCGACGTGTCGCAGAGAACATCCGTCACGGAGCGCCCGTGCGCCGGCTGTCGCGCGCATCGCGCCGGTCGCGCTCCGCGCGGATCAGCGTGCCGGAGTCGAAGGCGCCGGCGTCGTCGAACAACGCCCGCGCTTCCTCGATCGCGCGGCGCACCGTCCCGGGATCGCGCCGGGCGAGCTCGCGAGTGGCGGCGTCGCGCAGCAGCGCGCTGCGCGTGGTCGCGCGCCGGCGAGCCTCCACATCGACCTGTTCGAGCAGCTCGTCAGGGAACGACACCATCACCTTGGCCATACCAACAGGATATACCAGTCTGATTCAGCCGCTCGGAGGTGGCCATCGATCCCGCCCCTCGCACCCTCTCCCTGCCATCCGCCGCTCGGCGGCGCCCGGGCTCCTCGAAGCGCCGCCGATACGGCGCGCGAGTATATGGTCCCCTTCCATGCCCGCCCCACAGATGACCGAAAAAGAGGGGCCCGATGACCGGCAAAGGAGGGGCTCGGCTCGCCAGCCTCCGGCTGGCTGCGCCACCCTCCCAGCGGCCTCCGGCCGACTGCGCCACCCTCTTAGCGCCGAGGAGATCCGCGACGTCAACACGCGCTACCACGACGTCGCCGCCGGTCACTACGACGCGAAGTGGGGGATCGACTTCGGGGACATTGGCCTCGAGCAGGTCACCGCCAAGGTGCGCAAGGCGCTCGGCGCACGGGCGGGTGGGCTTCCGGTCTACGCGCGCTCGCTGGAGATCGGCGCGGGCACGGGGTACTTCACGCTGAACCTGCTGCGCGCCGGCCTGATCGAGCGGGCCACGTGCACCGACATCTCGCCCGGGATGCTCGCCACGCTGAGCGCCAACGCCGCGCGCCTCGGGTTGGCGGTCGAGACCGTGAGCGCCGACGCCGAGCGCCTGCCGTTCGCGGACGGGAGCTTCGAGCTCGTGCTCGGCCACGCCGTCCTGCACCACATCCCCGACCTGCCCACCGCGTTCGGGGAGCTCGCGCGCGTGCTCGCCCCCGGCGGCACGCTCCTGTTCGCCGGGGAGCCCTCCCGCTACGGCGATCGTCTTGCGCGCGTGCCCAAGCGCTTCGCCGGCGCCGTGGCGCCCATGTGGCGGGCCGCGCTGCGAGCG
>JBOGYA010000241.1:0-4633 GCA_050696515.1 Solirubrobacteraceae bacterium | reverse complement strand
CCGCGGTCTTCGTGCTGCTCGCCGCCGCGGGCCTGCTGCGCCCCGATGCGTGGGTGCTGGGCGGGGTGTACTGGCTGTGGTGCGCGTGGCCGCGCACGGTCTCGGGCCGCCGGCGCCTCGGCTACCTCGCGCTGACGGGGGCCGCGCCCGTGGTGTGGGTCGCCTTCGACGCGCTCGTCACCGGCGACCCGCTGTACTCGCTGCACTCCACCGCGGTGCTCGCCGCCGAACTGGAACGCACTCAGGGCTTCACCTCCGTGCTCGGGGCGACGTGGCGGTACATGGTGCGGATCGACAAGCTGCCCGTGGTGCTCGGCGGCCTCGCGGGGATCGTGCTCGCGGTGTGGCTGACCCCGCGTCGCGCGCGCGTGCCGCTCGCGGTGCTCGCGCTGCTGCTGGGGGTGTACGTCGCCGAGGGTGCCGCCGGGGCGTCGGTGATCGACCGCTACATGATGGGCTCCGCGGCGCTCACGCTGCCCTTCTGCGCGCTGGCGATCGGCGGGTGGTCGCTGCTGCGCAAGGGCTCCGCGCTGCGCCGCGTGTGGATGGCCGGCGGCGCGGCGCTGCTGCTCTACGGCGCCGTCGCCGCGGTGACCGTGACAAGCCTCTCCAACGCTCGCACCACGCTCGCATACCACGACGACTTCCACGAAGGACTCGCCGCCGCGCTGCACGCCCCCGCGGTCCGCGCCGAACTGGCCCGCTGTCCGCTGCTCTCGCTGCCCGACAACAAGCTGATCCCCGACGCCCGCTGGATCCTCGACACCACCGGCCAGCACGACATCGTCGCTCGCAGCGAGGCGCGCGCGGACGCGAAGATTGGAGGCCCACCCGCCCACGCGCTCACCGAACGGATCGCCCGCGCGAGCGTCGCGGTGTACCCGCTCGGCGCCGCCGTCTTCCAGGAGGCGATCGTGGACGTCGGCGATGACCCCCTCGACCAGGTCCCCCTGCCGGGCTTCCGGCGCATCTACACGAGCCGTTACTACGCGGTCTATGGCAACTGCTGAGCGCCGCCGCGCGGTGTGGCTCACGCTCGCGCTGGTGCTCGCCGTCGCGCTCGCGCTGCGCCTGTGGGGCATCCGCCAGGGGCTTCCGTACGCATACAACGCCGACGAGGACGCCCACTTCGTCCCGCGCGCGATCGGGATGCTCACGCTCGGGTGGAACCCCCACTACTTCGCCAACCCCCCTGCCTTCACCGACCTGCTGCGCCTCGTGCTCGCCGTCTGGTTCGGGGGCCGCGCGGGGGTCTCCCACGCCTTTGCGACGAACCCCGCCGCGGTCTTCACCGTGGCGCGCGCGAGCGCCGCGCTGCTCGGCACGCTCGCGGTGTGGCTGCTGTACCTCGCCGGCGCCCGCCTCTGCGACCGCGGCGTGGCGCTGCTCGCCGCCGCCCTGGAGGCGGTCGCGTTCCTGCCCGTCTTCTACGCCCACCTCGCGCTCAACGACGTTCCCACGCTCGCTCCGCTGACGCTCTCGCTGCTCGGCACGGCGGGCGTGCTGCGCAAGGGCCGCGCGCGCGACTACCTCGTGGCGGGGATCGGGCTCGGCCTCGGCTGCGCGACGAAGTACACCGCCGGGATCGCGCTCTTGCCGCTGCTCGCCGCGACGGCCGCCCAGTACCTCACGGCTCCCCCGCCGGTCGGGCGGCGGGTCCTGTTCGGCCTCGCGCTCGCCGGCGCCGCTGCGCTCGCGTCATTCCTGCTCGCGGACCCCTACTCGGTGCTCGACCTCCACGCCTTCGAGCAGGGGATCGCCCACCAGTCCTCGCTCTCCGGCGAAGCCCAGGGCAAGCTCGGCGCGCCGCGGGAGAGCGGCATCTTCTATTACCTCTGGTCGCTCACCTGGGGGCTCGGCTGGGTTCCCGCCCTGGCCGCGCTCGGCGGCGCCCTCACGGTGTGGCGGCGCGAGCAAAGGCTCGGTTGGGTGCTCGTGCCCGCGCCCCTGCTCTACCTGGCTTTCATGGGCGCCCAGGGCCGCTACTTCGGGCGCTGGCTGCTGCCGATCTTCCCGATCCTATGCCTGCTCGCCGCCCTCTTCGCGCTCCAGCTCGCAAGGACCCTGGCACGGCGCGCGCCCCGTCTGCGAGTGGCGCTAACCGCGGTTGTCGCTGCGGCCCTCTGCACGCAGGGGGCCGTGTACTCCGTCCATTCGGGCTTGGTTCTATCGCGCGCCGACACGCGCAACCTGGCGCGCGCGTGGATGGTCGCCCACGTACCCGCTGGCGCGAAGGTGGTGGTCGAGCCGGTCGTGCCCGACGAGTGGGTCCAGGACGTCGGGCGCCCCACGCCCACGGTCTACAACGGCGACCGGTGGCCGAAGTACCAATCGCTGCGCTCGGTGATCGACCCCGCCGGCGCGCTGCGCCTCGCCGCCGCGCACACGGTCAGCCTCGAAAACTACGAGCTCACGCTCGCCCCCGCGCTGATCGCCCACTACGAGCAGGAAGGGTACTGCTGGGTGCTGAGCGGCTCCGCGGAGTCCGGCCGCGCCTTCGCGGACCCTGCTCGCGCTCCCAACGCCGTCGCCTACTACCGCGCCCTGGCGCGCGCGGCCGAAGTCGTCTACCGCGTCTCCCCCTACCGCCCACACGCGCACCCTGCCGCCTTCAACTTCGACTGGTCCTTCGACTACTACCCCCTCGCGTACGAGCGCCCAGGCCCCGAAGTGACTGTCTACCGCCTCCGCGGCGGACGCTGCGCGCGGGGGTGATGTGTGATTTCACATTTGACATTGCGGCCCACGCGGGGTGGTTATCCTGGACATTCAGGATGACCGTCGTCACCGACACCGACCGGGTGCACCTCGCTCGCGCGATCGAGCTCGCGGGCCGGGGCGTCGGGACGGTCAAGCCCAACCCCGTCGTGGGCGCGGTGATCGCGCGCGACGGCGAGGTGCTGGGGGAGGGGTGGCACGAACGCTTCGGCGCCGCCCACGCCGAGGTCAATGCGATCGAGGCGTGCGGGCTGGCCGATCTCGCGGGCGCCACGCTGTACGTGTCGCTGGAGCCCTGTTGCCACGAGGGCAAGACTCCCCCCTGCACCGAGGCGATCCTGCAGACGGGGATCGCCCGTGTCGTCGTCGGCTCCGACGACCCCACCGAGAAGGCCGCCGGCCGCGGCCTCGGCATCCTCCGCGACGAGGGCGTCGAGGTCGTGCTGGCCGACGGCGAGCTCGCCACCCGCGCGCGGCTGCTCAACCAGGCGTTCCGCAAGCACGCCCGCGTCGGACGACCCTGGGTGCTGTTCAAGTCCGCGATGACCCTCGACGGCAAGGTCGCCACGCGCGCGGGAGACTCGCAGTGGATCAGCGGCGAGGCCTCCCGCGAGCTCGCGCACCACTGGCGCGCCTCCGTCGACGCGGTGATCGTCGGGATCGGCACCGCGCTCGCCGACGACCCCCAACTGACCGCTCGCCCCGACGGGACTCCCGCCGGCCCCGCCGAGCAGCCCCGGCGGGTGGTGTTCGACTCGCTCGCGCGGCTGCCCTCCGACTCGCGCCTGCTCGCCGCCACCGCCGAGATCCCGCTGACCGTGATCGTCTCGCGCGCCGCCGCGCGCGCCGACACCGACGCGCTGGAGGCCGCCGGCGCCCAAGTGCTGCTCGCCACCGGCGAGAACGAGCCCGCGCGCGTGCGCTCCGCGCTCGACCAGCTCGGTCAGCTCGGCGTCGCCTCAGCGCTCCTGGAGGGCGGCCCCCACCTCGCCGGCGCGTTCCTCGACGCGGGCGAGATCGATGAGATCCGCCTCTTCCTCGCGCCGCTGCTGCTCGGCGGGCGTACCGCCCGCGACCCGTTGGAGGGCGAAGGCGTCGAGCGCATCTCCGAGGCAATCCGCGCCCTCACCTTCGACTGCGAGCGCGTCAGCGACGATCTGCTCATCTGCGCCCGCCTGCGCGAGTGGTAGCGGTCGGGTGTTCACGGGCCTGATTGCCGACCTCGGCGTCGTGCTCGCCCTCGAGCGCGACGGGGACGGCGCGACGCTGAGGATCCGCACCGCGCTGGCCTCCGAACTGCGCGCTGGCGACTCGATCGCGGTGAATGGGGTCTGCCTGACGGCCACCCGGGTGGAGGGCGGCGAGGGGTTGGAGGCGTCGAACCCGGGGGAGGGGTCGGCCACGGGCTCCGGTACGGGCACGTTCGAGGCCCAGGCGATCCGCGAGACGTTGGAGCGCTCGACGCTCGGCGGGCTCACGGCTGGCGACCCAGTCAACCTGGAGCTCGCGCTGCGCGCCGACGGGCGCCTTGGGGGCCACATCGTGCAGGGGCACGTCGATGGCGTCGGAACCGTCGCCGAGGTGCGCGAGGAGGGCTTCTCGCGCATTGTGGGGGTCGATACCGACCCAACGCTCATGCCCTACGTAGTGCAGAAGGGCTCGGTCGCGATCGACGGCGTCAGCCTCACCGTCAGCGCCCTGCGCCCCCGCGGCTTCGAGGTCTCGCTGATCCCCGAGACGCTGCAGCGCACCACGCTCGGCCGGGTCGCGCTTGGCCAGACGGTTAACCTGGAGGCGGACATCCTCGCCAAGCACGTACAGCGATTGCTGGAGGCCCGAGCATGAGCACACCAAGGACCACGAGCGCCGCCACCATCGCCGGGGCGGGCACCACTCCCGACAGCGCCGCGACCGC
>JBOGYA010000240.1:0-4644 GCA_050696515.1 Solirubrobacteraceae bacterium | reverse complement strand
CGGCTCTGCAGGGCTCGCCCTGCCGGGGTAAGTGCTCTCCCAGCGGAGGGGGCGGGTTCTGTCAAGGTCGGGCCGTCAGGCCCCGCCGTAGGCGGCCCCGCAGGGGCGGCCTTGACAGGTTCCGACCCCGGAGCTACCCGCGCGGTCCCTCGCACGGCGTGTCCGAGGCCGGCCGGGACGGCTGGGCCTCGCGGCTCCCACACTGTCTACGGCGCAGCGCGAGAGGTTCATCGCTTAAGCATTGCCTGCCGACGCCCCTCGGCGTTGGGGGCGCTCTCGCGCAGGTGCCAGCCATCCTCGCGGCTCACGAACCGCGTCTGCTTTCCGCGGTACAAGTGCGAGGAGACCCTTGCCAGCGGCACGCCGAGCGCCTTGGCGATCTCCCCCGCACGCGAGCCGGGGTGCCCCGCCAGGTACTCCGCTACGTCCCCTTGCGTGATCTGGCCCGGTGTGTGTCCCTCCCCGAGCAGGGTCGCACGGGCGGCCTGTAGACGCTCACGCTCGGATAGAAGCTCCTCGTAGCGCGCAAGCTCACCATCCAGGACGGCGAGCTTCTTCTCGATCTCAGCGACCACGCCACGCGACGCTACGCCGAGCTCACGAGCACGATCAGCCATAGAGCACCCCCGGAGATAGATCAAACACAAAGCATCACAGGCACACAGCCTAGCACATCACTGGACATGTCGCAGTCTAACATCGCGCCCCGCGGGGTTTGGGGCGGAGGCCGACGAGCAACGCGAAGTCGGCCGGAGCCCCACAGACAAGACACCCACCCACGTGCCACCCCACGCCACCCCGCCTACCCATCCACCTATCTCCACTCTCTTCTTCTCTTCTCTTCTCTTATCCACTCTGGTCACACCACCACCCTGGTCCCCCACCTGCCAACCACCACTGTCTTCCATCCCACCTTCAGGTCCCGGTACTTGACCACCCGAACTCGAAGTTGGGGGCGGGTGGTCAAGGACGCCAAGCGCAGCGAAGGCGAGGGACCCGGCACACCACAAACCGCATGACAGAGCCACAAACCCGGTGGGGGACCCGTCGCGCAACCCGCCGCCGCCACGACACCCCCCGCGACGGGCACCACGACAGCGCCCGTAGGGCCTCCGAGCACCCGACAACCTGCCGACACAATCCACGCTAAACGACGATTAGCCCTTGATAAGTCGCTAGATAGCCGCTATCTTTTGCTAAACAAGCAAGAAAGGTGGCAACAAAATGACGGTCGCAGAACTCAAGTCGCAAGTGGAGGCCAATCAGAACGTCCTTTCGGTCCGAATGGAGGTCCTTCGTGACATGGTCAACGCCAAACGTTTGGGCGTGCATGTGTGCGAAGAAATTAGCCGCACGCTGGAACATGAAGGCTTGGGCCACTTTCCGTCTGAACTCGAAACGGATGGCTGGGCCGAAGCGCGTATCTACCGACTCGGTACACCAGTGGCGGGGCTGATTAGCGCTACGAGCCGCCCCGGGGAGGCCGGGGACGCCATCTTGCGCGAGCAGGCAGAAAGCAGTGCCACGGAGACCCTGGATCGCATCAGGGCTCTCGTGTGCTGATGAAAAGTGGGTGAGCCAATCGGGTTGACTGAGCCAAGCCAACCCTATCTCGCTCCGCCAGCGCTCCGTAGAAGTGCAGGGCGTAGACAAGGCGCACCAAGTGCGTTTCGGTACAACTTCCCGGCACATGTTTGATGTTCGGCTTACCTACTGAAACTGCCCAGCCGAGGCATCTGGCGTCTCGACCTGGAACGCCTCCGCCACGAGCCGGGCGTCCTCCTCGCGCGGTGCGTAGTGCAGGTAGCGCATCGTCGTCTGGATGTCGGCATGGCCCATCCACTCTTGCACGCGGCGGATATCGGCCTTGGCAATCATCCGGGTGCCGAACGTGTGGCGCAAATCGTGGAAGCGCAATGGTCGCAGCGCTGCGCGCTTCAGCGCTGCGGTGTAGCGGCGGCGCAGCGCGGAGCCGTCGAGGAACCCGCCGGCTTCACCCGGGAAGACTAGGTCGTCTTCAGATGTGAACAGCTCGCGGTCGGCCAGCCGCGCCAGCACCTGCGCGACATCCGGGGCAAGTGGCACGGAACGCACCTTCCCTGACTTCGGCGCGGTGAGCGCGCCGCCCGCGTAGCTGGCTCGTACGCGCACCACGGAGCCCGCGTAGTCCACGTCGCGCCAGCGCAACGCGATCAGCTCGCCGCGGCGCAGGCCGGTGAAGGCGGCAGTCAAGTAGAGCGCTCCGTCCTGCTCGGAGGCGGCGGCGCGAACCAGCGCCCACACCTCCTCCGGGCTGAAGACATCGATATCGCCTGTGAGCTTGACCGGGTGGCGCTCGACTGCCGACACCGGGTTGGCTGGGAGCCCGTAGACCTTGCAGGCCCTCGCGAAGATGCCGTGCAGCAGGACCACGATGCGATTCTTGGAGTTGTTGGACAGCGCCCGTGGAGGGCGCCCGCGCTTCGGCGCTTCCTCCGGGCATTGCGTGTTAGGCCGCCGCCCGCCGCCGCCTACGCCCGTCAGCTGGGATCGCCACAGTTCGATGTCCGCCGTGGCGATCTCCTCAAGACGCCGCTCGGCGAAGGCTGGCAGCAGGTAGGCGTCGACGATCGAGCGGTAGCCGCGCAGCGTGGAGGGCTTCAGGCTGCGGTCCTGCTCGGCATAGCGCAGGAACTCCGCCGCCGCGTCCGCGAACGTCGCGCCCGTGCGGACCAGTCCGGGGAGCGTGCCGCGGCGCGCTTCGTCGAAGACATCACGCAGCCAATCTTCGGCGAGACGCTTGGTGAAGTACCCCGCCGGCGGGCGCCCGCGCTGCGACCAGGCAGGCCCGACCTTGCGCTGCACCTGGCGCCCATCGGGCAGCCGGTACTTGGCGTACCACACCGGCCCGCGCTTGCCCTCGACGCGGAAGACGCGGCCGCTCGGAGGTCGGATCGAGGTGGCGGCAGCATTCGTCATTCCCCAAGTCTACCAACTTCTTGGGACAGATTTGGGACATGATTACTTTTCTATAGCCTCTACCTAAAAAGAAAATCCCTTATTTGCGGGGCTTTCTCACGCGCCAGGAGAGATTCGAACTCCCGACCTTCGGTTCCGTAGACCGACGCTCTATCCAGCTGAGCTACTGGCGCAGTGCCATCAGTTTAGTGGGCAGCCCAAGCGGTCGACCTGCTGGCACGCGGCCGGCGCAGGCGGCTGGATGTTCTGCAGGGCCCCCGGCGCAGGCGGCGGCGATCCCCGGCCCGCTGGCTGCTCGACCTCGTCTTCTCCAGCCGCACCCGCATCGAGCACGCCGGGGCCTGCTGCGACCACTGCCAGCCCGAGCTCGCCAGGCGGATTCGAGCGGGCTCCTACGTCCCCGGGGACAAGCTCGCCCGAGGGCCTCGGGTGGGCTGGCGCAAGCTCTGGCACGGGCTGCGTACCCCTGTCTGCTGATCCACCCCGGATCGCCCACGGGAGCACGCGGTGAGCCCCGGCGCGGCGAAAAGCGGAGAGGGAGGGATTCGAACCCTCGAACGAGGTCAACCCCCGTTACGCGATTTCCAGTCGCGCCCGTTCAACCGCTCCGGCACCTCTCCAGCCATGCGTGCGATGCGCTGCGGCCACTGTAAGGCTACAGAGACTCACGGTGGGGGCGGCTTTGGGACCGCCGTGTAGGCCGCCTGGGATGGGCGAGCCGGGTTGGCCATTCCGGGCGCACCAGCCAGAGCACCCCACGGGGCGAGCTGTTGGTAGGCTCCCACAAGCGTCCAACCCTTACGAGAGTCCGTCGAGGAACCAATGCTTCTCGCCGCAAGCGCAGCCTTCAGCAAGGATGTCGGCCTGATCGTCACGTTCGTGGGGATCGGGGTGGTGGTCAACGTCATCCTGGTGTATATGGCGGTCCAGATCAGGGGGGAGCGCAGCCAGAACAAGGAGTACCTCTCCGCACGCCGCCGCGCCCCCGGCCCCTGAGCGGCGCAGGCTCCGAGCCACCCAAGCCGCGTTGAGCTCGCGCGTAGCGCCGGCCTCGCGAGCAGCGGATAATCGAGGCAATGAGCGGCGCGCTTGGCCCCTGCCTCTACTTCCGCCACCCCGCGTGCCTGGAGCACGATCCGCGGGCGCACATCCCGAGCCACCCGGACACACCGGAGCGCTTGGAAGCGATCGAGCGGCGCCTGGAGGCGTGCGGATGGCTCGGGTGGGAGCGCCATGAGGCCCCGGCGGCGAGCGAGGGCGAGCTGGAACTGGTGCACTCCGCCCTCCACGTGCGCGGGATCCGCGAGCTGTGCGAGGCGGGGGGCGGGGAAATCGACGCGGACACGTTCGTGGGAGAGGCGTCCTACCGCGCGGCGCTGCACGCGGCGGGCGGGGCGTGCGCGATGGTCAGGGCGCTGCTCGCTGGGGAGGCGACGGCGGGGTTCTGCGGGGTGCGGCCCTCCGGCCACCACGCCGAACGGGAGCGGGCGATGGGCTTCTGCCTGTTCGACAACGTGGCGGTGGCGGCGGAGCTCGCGATCCAGGAGCTGGGAGTGGAGCGGGTGCTCATCTTGGACTGGGACGTGCACCACGGCAACGGGACGGCGGAGATCTTTCGCTACCGCAAGGACGTGCTGTTCGCGAGCATCCATCAGGCGGGCCTCTTCCCTGGGAGCGGTCAGCTGG
>JBOGYA010000239.1:0-4645 GCA_050696515.1 Solirubrobacteraceae bacterium | reverse complement strand
GCAGCAGTGTCAACGCGATGGTCCCGTCCCTGGTCGCGTCGGCGAGCGCGCCGGAGAGCACGACGCGGACGCCGACCATGCGCGCCTGCCCGTTGGCGAGGAGCGTCACCTGGCGTCCCTGGCCGGTGCCGATCGTGTGCGCGACTTCCGCCGGCAATCCCAATCCTCCGATCAGCAGCACCTCCGAGTAGCTCGGTTCCCGTTGCTCCAGGACCCCAAGCCGGACGATGTTGGGGTCGAGACCGATCAACTGGACGGACTCGCGGCCCTTCGGGCCGAGCACGGTCACCTGCCTGCGCAAGAGCCCAGCCGCGGCTTCCACGCCAGGCAGCTGACGGACCTTGACCACCAGCCGCTCGTCCAACCCGTCGCTGGAGCGCGCCGCCAGCTGCAGGCGCGCCGACCCGGTCAACCCGTGCAGCAGCGCGCCCGCCGAGCCGATCAGGCTCGTAGAGGCCACCAGCACCCCGAACACCAGCGCCACCCCCACCGCGATCCCGCCCCCGGCGAGCAGCTCCTGCGCGGTGTGGCGCCGCAGCCGCCAGCCGTAGAAGCGGAGCAGCATACTTGTGCGCACGCCGCAGATCGCCGGGTTGAGCGAGAGGCGGCTCATCTGAGAACGGCTTTCAAAAAGACCGGCACGCCCGGATGCGCCCCTGGGACGCGGCGCTGGATCGCCACGGTCCGTCTTGCCCGTGCTACCAGCACGGGCTGCGCCGGCCCGCGTCGCCCAGCTTGGTCCAGGAACGCCCCGGACGCACCGTCTATTTTGAAAGACGTTCTAACGCGCATCACGCGAGGCTGACCGCCAGCTCCGCGTCCAAGCCGTCTTGCAGGTGCCCGTCGCGAAGCGTGTGCACGCGGTCCACGAACGCCCGCGCCTGAGGATCGTGCGTGACGAGCAGCCCGGGGATGCTCCGCTCGTGGCAGAGGTCGCGCAGCAGCGTGAGCACCTCCCGGCTGCGCTTGGAGTCGAGGTTGCCGGTGGGCTCGTCGGTGAGCAGCAGTTGCGGCTGCGCCGCGAGCGCCCGCGCGATCGCGACCCGCTGGCGCTCGCCCATCGAGAGCTCCGCGGGGGTGTGCTCCTCACGCTCCCCCAAGCCCACGCGCTCCAGCCACGGGCGCGTCGCCCGGCGCGCCTCGCGCAGCGTCCACCCATCCCCCAGCAGCTTCAGCGCGGCGTTGTCCAGCGCGCTCGCGCCAGCCATCAGGTGGAAGGACTGGAACACGAAGCCCACCTCACGACGGCGGTAGCGAGCGCCCTCCCCCGCCGGCAGGCGGGTGACGTCGCGCTCGCCGAACCACACGCTCCCCCGGTCCGGCGTGAGCAGCCCGGCGGTCAGCAGCAGCAGCGTGGTCTTGCCCGACCCGGAGGGCCCGTACAGCGCGACGAGCTCGCCCGGGGCGATCGTCAGCGAGACTCCGTCCACCGCCCGGACGACCTCGGTGCCGCTGGAGTAGTGCTTGACGAGCTCGCGCAGCTCCAGGCTCGAGCTCACGACCCGGAGCGTTCCAGCCCGCCGGGCGGCTGAGCTGGTCGAGGTGGAAACGGCACGACGACGCCGGGCCCGCCACCGGTCCGCAGCAGCTCGCCGTCACCGATCTCCATGAGGATCGAGGTCTCCCGCGTGGCGTTGTGATCCTCTGAAGCCACCACCAGCGCGGCGTGGCGCTCACGCGCGCCGGCGCGCATCAGCTCGTAGAACTCATTGCGCTCGCTCGGGCTCGGCACCACCGCCGGCTCGTCGACGAGCAGCAGGTCCGGCTCGCGCACGAGCGCCCTGGCGAGCATCACCCGCATGCGCTCCCCCACCGCGAGCGAGGCCGCGAGGTCGTCCGCGTACTCCGTGGCACCCGCCCAATTCAGCGTCCTCCGCGCCCTGCGCTGGGCCTCGTGCATGGTGGCCCCATCACTCACCAGGGGCAGCGCCACGAAATCGACGACCCGCTCGCCCTTCGCTGCCCGCCAGTCCTCGCTCGCCAGCAGCCCGATCCGGCAGCGCAGCAGCCGGTCGCGCTCGACCGTGGACATCCGCGCCACGTCGCGCCCCTCGAAGGCGACCCTCCCCTCGTCCGGCGCCTCGACGCCCGCGGCCAGTCGCAGCAGCGTCGACTTGCCCGAGCGCCGCGAGCCGAGGATGCCGACGTGCTCGCCCCTGTGGATCTCGAAGGAGGTCCGCTCGAGCACCACGATCCGCCGCCGTCCATCGGGGTAGGTCTTGCTGACCTGCTCGAAGCAGAGCAGCGGCGTACCGGCGGGGAACGGACCCGCGGGGAAGCTACCGGCTGCGCCCGGCATGCTCCTCGATTCGCCGGCGCGTGCGTTTGGCCCAATCGATCTCGGCGTGCAACTGGGCGTCGGAGGCGTCGCGCACGATCTCCATCACCAGACCCATCCACGAGCGCATCGGCAGCGGCGGTCCGGAGCTCTGGCGCAGCAGCTCCAGGCACTCGCACTCGTACTGGCGCAGCGCGAGCAGCAGTTGGGGCGCGTCCTGCTCGCGCGCCGCCGCGACCTTCGCTTGGATCTCAGCGCGCGTGGGCTCGCGGGGGGCGAGTGTTTCAAGCCACAGCTGCAGGGCCTCGGGGGCGAGCTCGGTGGCGCTGTACACGGTGCGGTGCTGGCGGGGGTTCTCCGGGTCCCGCTCCACCGTGCCCGAGATCAGACCCGCCCGCTCGAGCTGGTCGAGCATCCGGTAGAGGCGCTTGGGGTCGATCGCCCACGTCGGCCCCAAGCGCGCGCCGAGGCGAGCGCCGAGGTCGTAGCCGTGACCGGGGCGCTCCAGGACAAGGCCGAGGATCGCCCCCTTGAGGGGCGAGGACCCGCGCATCCAAGCTCTGTCAACGACGGCAGCCGAGCTGTCTGCGGCATGGTCGACTGCAGCGGTCGCGCTCTCTGCGGCATGGTCGTTGACAGCGGTCAAGTTCTTCGTGGACATCTTCCCCCGGCCACCCCTCCGATGGCCGCCTCGGTTGCACGCCTAAAGGTACACCAAAGCGCGTCCAAGTGCAGCTCTTTTAAGAACCTTTCAAATAAACCGACAGCTACGTTTCCGCTGTCAAGCTTTTGTCAAGCCGCTCAGGAGCCCCTCCGTTCGGCCCTGGCGGGCCGCCCGGGATCCCCGAAGGGGAGCAGATCGCTCGAACTTCAAGCGCCCCTTAGTCCAGCCCTAGCGGGCAAGCCGGGATCCCCGGAAGAGAGCAGATCGCTCGAGTTGCTCAAGTCCCGCGTTCCAGCAGCGCCGCGGCCGCGCTCGCGGGGTCCAGGCGGCGCTCCACGACCTCATCCAGGAGGCGCTTGAACTCCGCGTCCTCCTGCACCTGGAGCTCCAGGCGGCGGCGCAGGCGGGCGCTCGCGAGCGCGAGCACCTCGCCCCGCAGGTTGCGGCGGCGCCGCTCCGCGAGGTGACCCTCGGCGAGGATGTGCGCGCGGTGCTCCTCCAGGCGCTCCACCAGCTCGCCGACGCCCCGGCCGTTGGCCGCCTCGGTCCTGACGATCGGCACCCGCCAGCCACGCTGCGCTGCACGCTCGCCCCCGTGCTCCCCCGCGCGCTCCTCACTCCCGTGCCCCCCCACCCCAGACCGCTCGCCCGCGCCCTCCCCCACCGCACGGCCGGCGGGAGGGTGGGTGACGGGATCGAGGTTGGCCAGCGAGAGCACGCCGCGGATCTCGCGCACCATCGTGTCGGTGAGCGGGTGGTCGGCCTTGTTGATCACGATCACGTCGGGGATCTCCATCACGCCCGCCTTGAGCGCCTGGATCGAGTCGCCCGAGCCGGGCATCAGCACGAGCACGACGGTGTCGGCGTGGTCGATGATGTCCACCTCCGCCTGGCCCACCCCGACGGTCTCCACGAACACGTCGTCGCGCCCGGCCGCGTCGAGCAGCAGCGCGGTTTGCAACGCCGCCTCGGAGAGGCCCCCCAAGGCGCCGCGGTTGGCCATCGAGCGGATGAACACCCCCGGGTCCAGGAAGTGCTCGCCGAGGCGGATGCGGTCCCCCAGCAGCGCGCCCTGGGTGAACGGCGAGGAGGGGTCAATCGAGAGCACTCCCACAGTGCGGCCCGCCTCCCGGCGGACGCGGGTGAGCGCGCCGATCAGCGTGGACTTGCCCACCCCGGGAGGCCCAGTGAAGCCGAACACCGCCGCACGGCCGGTGTGCGGGTAGATCTCCCGCACGAGCTCCCACCCCTCCGGGCGGTCGTCCTCCACCAGCGAGATCCCCCGCGCCAGCGCGCGGCGGTCGCCGTCGAGCAACCGCTGGGCAAGGGTGGAGGGCACGCCGGAAGGTTACGTTGGGACGGCATCCAGCCGTCCCCTCGAACAGATGGGGAGCCCTCCGGGCTCCCTCGACCGGGCCCGCGGCCCTTAGGATGCCCGCTCGTGACACGGCCCCGGGACTGCCTGCGCACATGGCGGTGGATGCGCGCGAACAACATGGTCAACCGCCACTACGCGCTGCTCGGGGCGCGGTGGCTGTGGCTGAAGCTGCGCTGGCGCGGGCGCCTGCAGACGGACGGCATCTGCTTCGTCTGCCCCAGGGTGCAGCTCGAGATCGGCCGCGACGCGAAGCTGCACATCGGCCGCTGGGCGTGGATCGGGCACGGCTCGAAGATCAGGGTGCACGAGGGCGAGGTGCGGATCG
>JBOGYA010000238.1:0-4670 GCA_050696515.1 Solirubrobacteraceae bacterium | reverse complement strand
GCGCCCCGCGCTGGCTGGGGTGCTGGCCCTTGGTGTGGGCCTCGCGATCGGCGCGCTTGCGTTCAGCTCGGAAACGAGCGAGAAGACCGAGACGATCCGCGCGATCGTCGTCGCTCCCGGCCGCCACGCCACCGCGGAGCTGCGCAAAGCGGGCTCGCACCTGGAGCTGGTGGTCGTGGGTATGCCCGCTCCGCCGCCCGGGCGCATCTACGAGGTGTGGCTCGAGCACGGCACCGCAGCGCCGCTGCCCACCGACGCGCTGTTCTCCGTCACCAGAGCCGGCAGCGGCTCGGTCGGCGTGCCCGGCAACCTGCACGGGGTGAGCAAAGTGCTCGTCACCGACGAGCCGCTCGGAGGCAGCCTCAAACCGACACGCACCCCGGTGATCCTCGGCTCGATCTGATCTCCGCCCGGTCCCGGCCGGATCTGAGTGCGGCGCGAGGTACGCTGCACCCGCTCATGGCCACCTGCTACCGCCACCCCGCTCGCGAGACGGCCGTCTCCTGCTCCTCCTGCGGTCGGCCGATCTGCCCCGACTGCATGACCCCCACACAGGTGGGGATGCGCTGCCCTGAGTGCGCCTCCCAGCGCACCAAGGTCGTGCGGATGCGCGAAATGGCTGCCGTGCCCCGCGTGACCTACGCGCTGATCGCGCTCAACGTGGCCGCCTTCCTGACTGAGAAAGGCCAGTTCACCCTCAGCGCCTCGGGCATCTACGGCAAAGTCGTCGAAGAAGGCGTGCTCTACCGGGCGGCGATTGCCGAAGGGCATCAGTACTACCGGCTGGTGACCAGCGCGTTCCTGCACGTGGACCTGCTGCACATCGGCTTCAACATGTACCTGCTGTACCTGCTCGGCATGATGCTCGAGCCCGCGCTCGGCTCGGTCCGCTTCGCCGCCATCTACACCACCTCGCTGCTCGCCGGCTCGTGCGGCGCGCTGGTGGCCACCGGCGCCCCCAGCCTCGGGGCCTCGGGGGCGGTCTTCGGGCTGATGGGGGCCGCTGCCGTCGAGCTGCGTGCGCGGGGGCTCAGCGTGATGCGCTCCGGCATCGGGTTCCTGATCGTCTTCAACCTGCTCTTCAGCTTCACCGTCCCCAACATCTCTGTCGGCGCCCACATCGGTGGGCTGATCGGCGGTGCGCTCGCCGGGCTCTCCTTCCGCCTCACCGAAGGCCGCCGCTCGCTCGCGCTGGGGCTCGCCGCCTGTGCGGTGCTGTGCGCGGCGGCGGTCCTTGGGTCGCTCGCCGCCGCTCAGTCCACCGCCGCCGGTATCGTCTGACGCGGTGGCACCGCTTGCGGAGCACGAGATCGAGCAGCGCCTCGCGGGCAGCGAGTGGGCTCGCGAAGGGAGCTCGATCGTGCGCGAGTACAAGCTCGCGGACTTCGCCGCCGCGATCGCCTTCGTCAACCGCGTCGCCGCGGCGGCCGAGGCGGCCAACCACCACCCCGACATCCTCCTGCACGGCTGGAACAAGGTGCGCCTGGAGCTCTCCACGCACTCCCAAGGTGGCCTCACCGACGCCGACTTCGCGCTCGCCCGGCAGATCGACGGGCTCCCTCACGGTCGGGCGTGACCGGGCTGAAGCTGATCCTCGCGGCCCTCCTGGTCGCGATCAACGCGTTCTTCGTGATCGCCGAGTACGCCCTGGTGCGCTCTCGCCGCGCGCGCCTGGAGGTGATGCGCGAGCAGGGTCTGCGCGGCACCACGCTCGCCCTCGGCCAGTTGGAGCGCATCAACGAGTACATCTCGGCCGTCCAGATCGGCGTCACGATGACCTCGATCGGGATTGGCGCCCTCGCCACTCCCACGCTTGCGCACGCACTGCAGGACGCCTTCGGTGGCGGGCTCTCCCACGATGTCACCGTGGTGATCGCCGTGGCGATCGCCTACGCCGTCGTCATCTTCGTGCAGCTGATCTTCGGGGAGATGGTCCCCAAGTTCTACGCGATCGACCGCGCCGAGTCCGTCGCCCGCCGCATCGCCCGGCCGCTGCAGGGGTTCAGCGTCCTGTTCCGCCCGATCATCCGCGCGATCACCGTGATCTCCGCGCGGATCCTCAAGGTCTTCGGCGTCGACATGGACCGCGACACCGGCGGCGGCTCGCCCGATGAGCTCAAGCGCCTGATCGCCGAGTCCCACGCCGGCGGCCACCTCGACCCCGGCGAGGCCGGGATGCTCACCGGCGTCTTTCACCTGCACGAGCAGGAGGCCCGCCAGGTGATGACCCCCTCCCCGGCCGTCGTCGCGATCGACAGCTCCAAGGACGTCGAGACCGCGCTGAAGCTGTGCCTCTCCTCGGGGCACACCCGGCTCGTGGTCACCGAAGGCGAGGACCGCGACCGCGTGCGCGGGCTGGTGCACGCCAGCGACCTCGCGCGCCGCCTGCTGGACGACGGGCCCCACGCCTCCCTCCAGGCGGTGGTGCACGACGCGCCGATCGTGCCCGAGACCAAGCCCCTCGACGACCTGCTCGCCGACCTGCAGCGCCAGCGCACCTCGCTGGCGGTCGTCGTGGACGAGTACGGCCGCGTCGCCGGGATCGTCACCGTCGAGGACATCATCGAGGAGGTCGTCGGGGAGATCGCCGACGAGACCGACCCCGCCGCCGGCGAGGTGCGCCGGCTGCCCGACGGGGACCTGTTCGTGCGCGGCCACGTCCCCGTCACCGACCTCGCCGACTACGGCGTGAGCCTGCCCGTGGACAGCGACGCCTACAACTCCGTCGGCGGCCTCGTGTTCGCCGAGCTCGGGCGCCTGCCGCGCCGTGGGGACACCGTCGCCGCCGGTCCCTTCTCGATCCGCGTGGAGTCCGTGCGCGAGAACCGCATCGAGTCCGTGCGCATCCGCGAGCGCCGCCCCCCGCCGGTGCGGGAGCCCGAGGACCGCGAGGCTAACGGCTCGTAGGCGAGGCTCGCGAGCTGTCACCGGCGACCCGGCGCAGAGGCTCAGGGCCGGGCGAGCAGGGCTCAGGTCAAAAAACCTCCCGGGCACGTCCGGCCCAAAAACCCCCCAGGCACACGTCCGGCCCGCGGGGGGAGCGGGCCGGAGCGTGTGCACTGGGAGGAGGCGGGTGTGCGTTGCGAACTGTGTCGCATTGGAAGTATCCACATTCTTGCTGAAGCGAACTTAAAAAAGTCGCGGGCCTCCAAGAAAATCCTCACGCAAAATGGGGCTTGGCCCGGGCGGCTCAGTAGTCGTGAAAGCCCCGCCCGCTCTTGCGCCCCAGCGCCCCCTCGCCGATCAGCTCTTGGATCCGCTGTGGCACCGGCTCGCCGATCGTGTCCCCGATCGCCTTGGACACGTCGAGGCCCACCAGGTCCAGCAGCGCCAGGGGGCCCATCGGGTGTCCGGCGCCGAGCCGCATGCAGGTGTCGATCGCGACCGGGTCCATCCCGGTCTCCTCCAGCAGCCGGACCGCGCTGAAGAGGTAGGGGAACAGCAGCCGGTTGACCACGAACCCGGGAACGTCGGGGACCTCGACGGGGATCTTCTCGAACGTCTCGCACAGCGCGAGCGCTCGGCTGCGCGTGTCTTCCCCGGCCTGGGGGGGGAAGATCAGCTCGACTAGCTTCATCTTGGCCACCGGGTTGAAGACGTGCAGTCCCACGAAGCGATCCGCTCGCCCACTGGCCTGGGCGAGGCCCTCGACCGACAGCGAAGAGGTGGTGCTCGCGAGGATCGCGTCGCGCTGGAGGAGCGTGTCGAGCTCGCCCAGCAGCCGGGCCTTGACGTCGTGGTCCTCGACCACCGCCTCGACGACGAAGCTCGCGGGCGCGAGCTCCTGCACGTCGGTCACGACCTCGACGTGCTCGGGATCGACTTCCGTGGCCAGCCGGGCCAGCGTGATGTCGACGCTCGTCCGGGCGCGATCGGCCGAGCTCTCCGAGCGGGCGAGGAGCAGTACCGGCCCGTGGTGGGCCGCTGTGGCCGCCAGGCCGCAGGCGATGGCTCCCGAGCCGACGATCGCCACGCGCTCGTTCATTCGTGTTCCTCCGCGATGGTGGTTGTTCTAGATAGAGATACCCGGTGTCCCCGCTGTCGGGAGCCGGGTTTGGTTGACTGACCAGTCAATCTACGTGGGTCACGCGGTAGAGTAAGGGGTGAAGGCGCCGGCCGCCCCGCGGGCTCCCGGCCCCCCTGCCAAAGCTGCTCAACAGAGGAGACTCCCATGAGGAAACCAGAGGGCCGCGAGGTCGTGATCGTCGAGGCCGTGCGCACCCCCATCGGGCGCGGCCACAAGGAGAAGGGCTACTACAAGGACACCCACCCCAACGCGCTGCTCGGCAAGTGCTACTCAGAGGTGATCGCCCGCACGGGCATCGACGCCGCCGAGGTCGAAGACGTCGTCGCCGGCTGCGTGCAGCAGTTCGGCGAGCAGGCGTTCAACATCGCCCGCAACGCGTGGCTGCAGGAGGGCCTGCCGATCGAGACGCCCGCCACCACCGTGGACCGCCAGTGCGGCTCCGCCCAGCAGGCGGTCAACTTCTCCGCCGCGTTGATCGCCGCCGGCGTGCACGACACGATGATCGGCGGCGGCGTCGAGCACATGGGCCACCTCCCCTTCGCCGCGGGGATGGCGACCCAGCAGGAGTACGGCTTCGCCTTCACCCCAGAGCTGATGGCCAAGCACAACATCGTTGGCCAGGGCCTCGGCGCGGAGATGATCG
>JBOGYA010000237.1:0-4687 GCA_050696515.1 Solirubrobacteraceae bacterium | reverse complement strand
CGCCTTCGACGGCGCCGGGGACGCCGACGCCGCGCGCTGGCTCGACGAGGCCGAGGCGGTCGTGCGGGAGTTGCTCGCCGCGCCTCCCCCCGCCTCACCGCGGGCGGGGTCTGCCGCCGCGCCTCCCACGCCTCCACTGCCGGCATATGCCACCCCGTCTTCTACACCCTCCCAGCCCGCATATGCCACCCCGTCCACTACCCCTCCCCATCCCGGGGCGGCGGCGCCTGGCGATCCGAGCGCCGGGGAGGATGGGGAGGGCGAGCATCCCGTCATATTCCGCTGTGGCCGTGGGCGTGAGCAGTACCTAGCCGACATCGCCCGCTGCCAGGTGGCGCTCACCGCCGGCGAGTCCTACGAGGTGTGCCTCACCGACCAGCTCTCGACCACGGCGAGCCCGGAGCCCTTCCAGCTGTATCGCCTGCTGCGCCGCCGCAACCCCGCCCCGTTCGCCGCCTACCTGAAGCTCGGCGAGGTGGCGGTGCTCTCTTCTTCGCCGGAGCGCTTCCTCTCAGTCGATCGCGACCGCCGCGTGCAGGCGCGCCCGATCAAGGGGACGGCGCCGCGCTCCGCCGACCCCGCCCGCGACGAGGCGCAGCGCGCCGAGTTGCTGCACGACGAGAAGACGTTCGCCGAGCACTTGATGATCGTGGATCTCCTGCGCAACGACCTCGGCCGCGTCTGCGAGCTCGACTCCGTCCGCGTGCCGGAGTTCATGGTCGTTGAGTCCTACCCGACTGTGCACCAGCTGATCTCGACCGTCACCGGGGCGCTCGAACCCGAGCGCACGCCGGTGGACTGCGTGCGCGCGTGCTTCCCCGGCGGCTCGATGACCGGCGCACCGAAGCTGCGCACAATGGGCATTATCGACGACATCGAGCGGGTCGCCCGCGGCGTGTACTCGGGCGCGCTCGGGTACTTCGGGCTCGACGGGTCCGTGGACCTCTCGATCGTGATCCGCACGATCGTGCTGCGGCCGGGCGCCACTACGATCGGCGCCGGCGGGGCGATCGTGACGCAGTCCGACCCCGCCGAGGAGTTCGACGAGCTGCTGCTGAAGGCGCGCGCGCCGATGACCGCCGTCGCGCAGGCGGTGACCGGCAGTGACGCGCCCGGCGCGCTGACCATCGAGCTCGAGCCGACTGCGATGGCCGCGGCGGCATGAGCGGCACCGCCCCGCCGAGACTGAGCTTCAGCGTGCGCCCCGCGGCCCACGGGGACGTTCCGGCGGTCGTCGCGGCCGTTCAGGAGCTGTTGCGTGAGCTCGGCGGCACGCCGCCCCCCACTGACGCCATGCGGGACGCCGCGCGCGTACTGCTCGACACCCCCCTCGCCGGAGCGCTGCTCGTGGCGGAGGCCGACGGCGCAACGGTCGGCGCGCAGGCCGACGGTGGGGCCGCTGGCGTAGAGGCCAACGGTGGAGCACACGGCGCAGCGGCCGACAGTGGGGCCGCTGGCGCCGAGACCTCCCTCGCCGTCATCGGCGTGCTCGGCGTGAGCTGGCAGACCGCGATCCACGCAGCGGGCCCTTACGTGTTGATCCAGGACCTGTGGGTGCACCCCGACTGGCGTGGGCGCGGGGTCGGCGGCGGCCTGCTCGAGGCGCTCTACGCGCTCGCGCACGAGCGTGAGATCACGCGCGCCGAGGTCGGGCTGCCGCCCGCGCGCTTCGCGGGGCTCCCCGCGACGGAGGCGTTCTACCGCGACCAGGGCTTCGCGCCGCTCGGCGCGCGGATGCGGCGGGTGCTGCCGTGAGCCGGTCCGTGAGGATCGAGCGACGGCGGGTGCTGCCGTGAGCCGGCTGCTGGCGATCGAGCAGCGGCGCGGTCGCGACGACGACGCGCCGTGGGTGGTCGAAGGCGGGCGCAGGGTGCCCGGCCAGGAGCACAACCGCCGGTTGTCCGAGCTGCAGGCCGGGCTGATGCGCCACACGGGCGTGCGGGCCCTCCCCGCGGAGGCCACGGACGAGCACGTCGAGCAGGTTCTGGGCGCGCTGCACGAGCCGGGCTACCTCAGTGCGCTGCGGGCGGTGCGCTCGACCGAGCCCATCCTGCTGCCCGAGCTCGCGGCGCCCGGCGTCGCGCCCGACATCCCAGTGTCGGCCGGGCTCGTCGCGGCGGCCCACGAGGGCGTGCGCACCGCGATCACCGCGGCCCAGGGCACCGTCGCGGGAGCCCGCTTCACCTACGCGCTGTGCCGCCCGCCGGGCCACCACGCCGGCCCCGCGTGGTTCGGCGGCTACTGCTACCTCAACAACACCGCCGCCGCCGTGCACACGCTGCGCGAAGGCGGCGCGCAGTCGGTCGGGATCCTCGATCTGGACCTGCACTACCCGAACGGCACCTCCGCGATCGTCGCGCCGTGGGCGGACGTCACCCTGCACTCGCTGCACTCCTGGCCGGCGCCGCACGCCCCGACGCTGGAGGTGCTCCCGCGCACGAGCCGCGAGCGGCTCGTCGAGTTCCGCAGCGCCCCGGCGCTCGCGCCCTACCTCGACGCGGTCGCCGCGTCGCTGCGCACGCTCTCGCAGTCCTGCACGGTGCTCGTCCTCTCGCTCGGCTACGACACGGTGGCGGGCGACCCGCACGGCTCGTGGAGCTTCCCGCCGGAGGTCTTCACGCCGATCGGCAGCCTGCTGGCGGCGTCCGGGCTGCCGGTGTGCGTCGTCCAGGAGGGCGGCTACGCGCTGGAGGCGCTCGCGGCGTGCAGCTACGCCTTCGCGGCCGGCCTGCTCGGCGGAGGCGCCGCCGGGGTGGGGCAGCCCGGACGCAGCCGGCGCCCCAACGCACTGGCGAGCACCACACCCGGCGGGGGTCGCGCATGAACGGTCTCGAGCCCTTCCGCCGCCGCCTGGACGAGCTCGACGACCAGATCGCGCGGGGGCTCGGCGAGCGCTTCGCGATCTGCCGGGAGATCGCGCTCTACAAGCGCGCGCACGAGATCCCGATGATGCAGCCGGATCGCGTCGCCGCGGTGCGGGAGCGCTACCTGGCCCGCGGCGCCGAGGTCGAGCTGCCCGCCGACTTCACCGCCGCGCTCTTCGAGCTGTTGATCGGCGCCACCTGCAGGCTGGAGGACGAGCTCATGGAGCTGCCCGCCACCGGCCCCCGCTCCGCGAAACCCGAGAGACGCCGAGCATGACGCACTCGCTGCCCGCAGGCACGCCGCTCGAAGTCCCCACCGGAGGCGAGGCGTGATGCGTCCGACCTTCATCACGCTCGGGCCCACGGGCACCTGTCACGAGAACGCACTCCTCCACTACCTGGAGTTCCAGGGTCTCACCGACGTCGAGATCGTGCTGGTGGAAGACCTCCTGGAGGCGATCGGCCGCGTCCGCGAGCGGCCCAACACGTTCCTGGTGCAGTGCAGCGCGCACGTGCAGGTCCATCTCGTCACCGAGCGCTTCCACGAGGAGGTGTTCGTAGTCGACACGTTCATCTACCCGACCAAGGCGCTGTCGCTGCTCGTTCGCACCGACGTCGATGAGCCCCGGAGCCTTGGGATCGTGTCGGCGACCCGCGGCTATCTCGACCTCGCGCGCTTTCACACCGTCGTGGACGAGCCCTCCAAGCCTGTGGTGGCGCGCCATCTGCTGGAGGGGCGCTACGACGCCGGCCTGACGCACGTCCACCACGCCGACGAACACCCCGACGCTCTGCGTGTCGAGGAGTACTACGGCCCGGTGGACACGACGTGGGTCGTGTACGGGCCCCGCAAGCGCTTCCGCGGCGCCGTCATCGGACAGCGCGTCCCCTGGCTGTTCAGGGACGAACCGGAGCCGGCTCCCACGGACGCTTTCGAACCACAGACAACTGGCACGTCGCCGGGCGCAACCCACTGAGCCACCAACGACAGACAACAGGAGACCACATGACACTCGCTTCCCACAAACACGACCTCGGCCCCCGGGCCACCCTCCAGTTCTGATGCCCATGTTCAATTCACTCCTACAGCGAACGGGTAGCGACTCGGACAGCGGCATGAGCGCCCCAAGGGTTGCGCTGCGCGTCGCAGCCGCCATTGGTCTCCTATTGGTCGCAGGCATTTCCCTAGCGTCATGCGGATCGTCACCCAAGCCCCCGCTCAACGGTTCGGGGTATCCAAACGTCAACACGTCGAACACTCGTGACGTGGGCGGTCCGATCAACAGCACGACCGTCTCCAAACTCAAGGTCGCATGGACTCTGCCACTCACCGCGAAGAGCGTGTACGGCAGCTATGCGTCCACCCCGGTCATCAGCAAGGGCGTGATCTACTCCCAGGATCTGGCGTCCAACGTCCAGGCGATCGACCTGCAGACGGGCGAAGTGCTGTGGACGAAAACCTTTGAATCGCCCGACCAGGGGCCGAACGGCATCGTCGTAGCGGGGGGCCGTATATACGGCGCGACCGCGACCTCGGCGTTTGCGCTGGAAGAGACGACCGGCAAGCAGCTGTGGTCGGTCGAACTCGTGCGCAACCCCCACGAGGGCATCGACATGGCGCCCGGCTACCACAACGGCGTCGTCTACGTGTCCACAGTGCCTGGGAACAACAAAGTATTCTACGGTGGCGAAGGCGTCGGCATCCTGTGGGCCCTGGAAGGCGCGACCGGCAAGAAGCTGTGGCATTTCGACACGGCGCCCACAAATCTATGGTCCGCCAAGCACGCCAACATCAACGCCGGTGGCGGGGTGTGGTACACGCC
>JBOGYA010000236.1:0-4707 GCA_050696515.1 Solirubrobacteraceae bacterium | reverse complement strand
GGCCCGTAGCGCTCCGGGGCTACCTCCTCGGGGGCCTGCCCGGTGGCGCGCGCAAGCAGCTCGTGGTCGGGGGGCCACTCGCCGGGGGGCTCGTCGAGGCCGGTGACCACGGGCTTGTGGGCGCGCACGGGCTCGCCCGCGGCGGCCATCGCGGCGAGCAGCGCGGCGGAGAGGACGGTCTTGCCGACGCCGGTGCCGGTGCCGGTGACGAACAGCCCGCGCACGGCGCGGCCCTACGCCGCGCGGAGGGAGTCTTCGCGCTCGATGTCGAACGGCGCGGGGGGCGCGCCGAAGGGCACGGCGGACGGCTCGTGCTCGACGTCGAACAGCGCACGCGCACCGGGGTGGCTGGGTGTGGTGCGCGACTCGTCGGGCGCGGCTGGCGCGGTGCGCGGTGCGGCGGGCGTCTCGGTGGCGGGCGCCCCGATCGCCGCGGGTTCCAACCCCGCGGCGCGCGCGGCCTCTCCCAGTGCGCGCGCGGCGCGGCGCAGCTCGGCGGACGTGTGGGAGGCCATCGCGGTGAGGCGCAGGCGCGCGGTGCCGGCGGGCACCGAGGGGGGTCGGATCGCCTGGGCGAACACCCCGCGCTCCAGGGCTCCCTGGCAGAGCGCCATCGCGTCGCGCTCGTCGCCGACGAGCAGCGGGACGATGTGCATGTCTCCGTCGGGCACGGCGAAGCCCTCGGCGGCGAGCGCGCGGCGCAGGGTGCGGGCGTGGGAGCGCAGGCGCTGCACGCGGTGGGGGCGCTCCTCGACTAGCTCGAGCGCGGCGAGCGCGCCGGCGACGGCGGGGGGCGCGGGCGCGGTGGAGAAGATCAGGGGACGGGCGGTGTTGATGAGGTAGCGCACCATTTCCTCGGCGGCGCACACGTAGGCGCCGTAAGAGCCGAGCGCCTTGCCGAGCGTCCCGACGAGCACGTCCACCTCGCCCTCCAGGCCGGCCTGCGCGACGGCGCCGCGTCCGCCGGGGCCGAGGGCGCCGGTGGCGTGGGCCTCGTCGACGAGCACCCGCGCGCGGTGGCGGCGGGCGAGCTCGACGATCTCTCCCAGCGGCGCGAGGTCGCCGTCCATCGAGAAGACGGAGTCGGTGGCGATCAGCCGCCGCCCGTCGCCTCCGTGGCGGCGCAGGCTCCAGTCGAGGTGCTCGACGTCGAGGTGGCGGTACACGTGCACGCGCGCGCGCGAGCCGCGGCAGCCGTCGACGATCGAAGCGTGGTTGAGCTCGTCGGAGAACACCGCGTCGCCGGGGCCGGCAAGCGCGCCGATCGCGCCGAGGTTGGCGAGGTACCCGGAGCCGAACAGCACGCACGCCTCGGTGCCCTTGAAGGCGGCGAGGCGCTCCTCCAAGCGCCGGTGGATGGTCATGGTCCCGCTCACCAACCGCGAGGCGCCGGCGCCGACACCCCACCGCATCGCGGCCTCGGCGGCGGCCTCGCGCACGCGCGGGTGGTCGGCGAGGCCGAGGTAGTTGTTGGAGCACAGCAGCAGCACGGGGCGGCCGTCGAGCAGCACCCTTGGCCCCTGAGGCCCCGAGATCAAGCGCAGCCGGCGGCTCTGACCGAGCCGCTCGATCTCCTCCAGCCGATCCTCGATCTCTCCCATGTCTAGCTCACGCCATGGTCCCGATCGTGGCGGGCTCGCCTTGGTTGTTATTTGGATTAGCTTCCGCTTCGCTCCAGCTGCGCGGGGTCGCGTTGGGCGCTCCGTCCGGCCGTGCGGGGACCGTGCGCTTGGGACGGTGGCGCAGCTGGGTGGAGGGGTCCCACAGCCGGACTTTGAGATCCACCTCGCCGGCCGGTTGCGGACGGTGCCCGCCGCTCGTGCTCCCACCCACCGCGGCGAGCGCTCCGAGGTGCTCGCCGACCACGTCGGGGGTCTGGCCCTCCAGCCACCCCGCGCGGTTGTCGGGCCGGGGGTTCGCGCCGTTGTCGGGGTGGCGGGCCGTGTTGAGACCGAGCTCCTCGAACATCGCGCGGTCCTCGTCGGGCTCGGCGCCGAGGGTGGTGAGGAAGTTGCCCATCATCACTCCGTTGAGCCCGGCCTTCACCGCGAGCGGCTGCAGCTCGCCGAAGTTCTCCACCCGGCCGCCGCACACGCGGAACAGCGCTTCGGGGAGGATCAGGCGGAAGATCGCGATCCACTTCACCGCCTCCCACGGGTCCATCAGCTCGCGGTCGCCGAACTTGGTGCCGGGGCGGGGGTTGAGCAGGTTGATGGGGACGCTCGTGGGGTCGATCGCGGCGAGCTCGAACGCCATCTCCACGCGCTGGGTGCGGCTCTCGCCGAGGTTGAGGATGCCCCCCACGCAGGTCTCCAGCCCGGCCTCGCGCACCGCGCGGATCGTGCGCAGGCGCCCCTCGTAGCGCACTGTGGTGGAGACCTCGTCGTAGTAGGAGGAGGCGGTCTCCACATTGTGGTGCACGCGCTGGATACCCGCCTCGCGCAGCGCGCGGGCGCGCTCGGTGGACATGTGCCCGACCGAGGCGCACCGCTTGAGGTTGGTGTGCTCGGCGACCAGGCGTGCGCCCTCGAGGATCTTCGCGAAGTCGCGCTTCGAGAGCCCCTGACCCTGGGTGACCATGCAGAAGCGGTGCGCCCCTGCGGCCTCGGCGGCGCGGGCGTGCTCGAGGATCTGCTCGGGGTCCATCATCGGGTGCATCGGCGTGTCGGCCTCGGCGAAGCGCGACTGCGCGCAGAAGCCGCAGTCCTCAGCGCACCCGCCGGACTTGGCATTGACCAGCGAGCACATGTCGGTGGAGTCCCCGAAGCGCTCCACGCGCGCCTTCCAGGCGCGCTCCACGAGCGCTTCGATCTCGGCGTGGTCCTCGATCTCGCCCAGGCTCAGGGCTTCTTCGGGAGTGATGAGCGGCGGCATGTGCGGCGCGACCTCCGATCGACGATTGACGACAAATGGTATGGAGCGCGGTGGACGGTACTCTCCCGCGGTGATCGAGGAGCTGCTGCCGCGGGGGGTGGTCGCGGTGGAGACCCGCGAGGAGTGGCTTGACATCGAGCTGTTCCCGCAGGAGCAGGCGGCGCTGGGGGAGGCTGTGGAGCGGCGCCGGCGGGAGTTCACCACCGCGCGCGCCTGCGCGCGCCGGGCGCTCGCGCAGCTCGGCCTGCCGCCCACCCCGATCGCGACGGGCGGCCGGGGGGAGCCGCTGTGGCCGGCGGGGGTGGTGGGGAGCATCACGCACTGCACGGGCTACCGCGCGTGCGCGCTGGCGCACGCCACGGAGCACGCCGGCGTGGGGATCGACGCGGAGCCCAACGAGCCGCTGCCGGAGGGGGTGCTGAGGGAGATCGCGCGCGCGCAGGAGCGGCCGATGCTGGCCGAGCTGGCGCGCGCCGAGCCTACTGTCCACTGGGATCGGCTGCTGTTCTCCGCAAAGGAGGCGGTGTACAAGGTGTGGTTCCCGATTGCTCAACGTTGGCTGGGATTTGAGGACGCGGCTCTTGCGATCGATCCCGCGGAGCGGACCTTCCAAGCTCGCCTGCTGAAGCCTTGGACAGAGGTGAGTGCGCATTTCCCGTCCGTCCTCGAGGGTCGCTGGCTGGCGCGTGAGGGGCTTGTCATGACGGCGATTGCTCTCCCACATATGCGGCAATTCGGATAATTCGCTGGAATGCCTTGGAGGGTCGAATCCACTGTAAAAAAGAGCGATCCGAGGAGTATTTTCACCTCTGAATTGCAAGGCGCACCAGCGTGGCCTACACTCCGGAAGAAAAACACTGCTTACTTGTATTGACTAGTCTTTAGGCAGCGGAACGGAGTGGTTGTGGTACAGGGGTTCTGTTGGCTTGCGGTCGGAGGCGCCCACCGTCAGGTGCGCGGGCGTCTGGGCCGTCACCCGTGAGTGACCGTTCGGCGATCGCGATAATCGGGATCGCCTGCCGCTTGCCGGGGGCGCCGGATCCGGCTGCCTTCTGGCGACTGCTGCGGGAAGGCGCGAGCGCGATCTCCCGTGTGCCCGCCGAGCGCTGGGAGGTGGAGCGGTCGATCGCCGCGGGCGAGCTCGCACCGGGCGCGCGCTACGGGGGCTTCCTGGAGGAGATCGATCGCTTCGATCCCGCCTTCTTCGGCATCTCCCCCAGGGAGGCGGCGGCGATGGACCCCCAGCAGCGACTGATGCTGGAGCTCTGCTGGGAGGCCTGCGAGGACGGCGCCGTGGTTCCCCCCGCCCTGCGGGACACCCACGCAGGCGTCTTCGTGGGGGCGATCGCGGACGACTACGCCGACCTGCTGCACCGGTGCGGCTCCGAGGCGGTCACACGGCACGCCCTCACTGGGCTGCACCGCGGGATGATCGCCAACCGCGTCTCCTACGCCCTTGGCCTGCGCGGCCCCTCGCTGACGGTGGACACGGGCCAGTCCTCCTCGCTGGTTGCGGTGCATCTGGCGTGCGAGTCCTTACGCCGGGGGGAGTCGGCGCTGGCGCTGGCGGGTGGTGTGCACCTGAACATCTCGCCCCGCACCGCGCTCGGTGCATCGCGGTTCGGCGGCCTCTCGCCGGATGGACGGTGCTTCACCTTCGACGCCCGCGCGAACGGCTACGTTCGCGGCGAGGGCGGGGGCGTGGTGGTGCTCAAGCCGCTCTCCGCGGCGCTCGCGGAGGGCGACTCGATCTACTGCGTGATTCGCGGCTCCGCGGTCAACAACGACGGCGGCGGCGAAGGGTTGACGGCGCCCAACCAGCCCGCGCAGGAG
>JBOGYA010000235.1:0-4711 GCA_050696515.1 Solirubrobacteraceae bacterium | reverse complement strand
GCCGTACCTGCTCTACCGGGCCGAGCGGCATCTGCAGGAAGCGCGTGCCCTGCTCCCGGAACGCCTCGGCGTCACCGGTGCAGAGGAAGCGGTAGTCGCCCTCGCCGGTGCGCGGGTTGCGCAGCCCACGGGTGCTGAGCGCGTGCTCGACTTGGCGCGCCAGCGCCGCCCCAGAGCTGACAAGCGTCACCGCCGGGCCGAGCATCCGTTGGAGCAACGGCGCGATCAGCGGGTAGTGGGTGCAGCCGAGGATCACGGTGTCCACCTCGGCCTCCTTCAGCGGGGCGCACGCCTCGCGCACGCTGCGCACGGCGCGCTCGTCGAACTGCTCCCCGGCCTGGATGATCGGCGCGAGCGTCGGGCACGCAACCGCGGTCAGCGTGACGTGGGGGTCAACCGCGCGCACCGCGCGCTCATAGGCGCAGCTGGAGACAGTGGTGGGCGTCGCCAGCAGCCCGAGGCGCCCAGTGCGGGTCGCCGCCACCGCCTGCACGGCCTCGGGGCGCACGACCCCGAGCACGTCCACGCCCAGCGTGGTCTCCATCATCCTCCGCTGCAGCGGCTCCAGCGCCGCGGCGGTCGCGGAGTTGCAGGCCACAACCAGCAGCTTCACCCGCCTGCCCAGGAGCTCCTCGGCGATCTCCACCGAGAAGCGCTCGAGCTCCTCGGTGGGACGCTCGCCGTAGGGAAAGCGAGCGGTGTCGCCGAGGTACACGAAGTCCTCCTGCGGCAGCGCCACCAACAGCTCGTGCAGTACCGTGAGACCCCCGACGCCCGAGTCGAACACGCCGACGGGGCGCGCGCGGTTGCCTGCGGAGAGGTTCGCCACGCGGCCCATCATCTCAGAGGAAGGCGGCGCGGAGCGCCGCCGGTCAAGGACGGCTGGAGGCCGTCCCGTTTTCTCAGACCACGGGGCTGGATGCCCCGCGGAGGCGCTACGGTCAGCGGTCTTGCGGGCGCTGGTGGTCTCCAACATGCTTCCCGACGCCGCCCACCCCGAGCGGGGGCGCTTCGTGCGCGACCAGGTCGCGGCCCTGCGCCGGCTGAGTGGTATAGACGTCGAGTTGTACGAGTTCCCCCCCGGCGCGCGCGCGCTGCTCCGTGCCGCGCGGGAGCTTCACCGTCGCTACGGCGGGCGGCGACGGCGCCTGGACGTGGTGCACGCCCACTTCGGCCTCACCGCATGGCCAGCGCTCGCGGTGCGCGCACGGGTAAGGGGACTGACGGTGCATGGGACCGACGTGCGCCACCCCCGCACCCGTGAGGCCACACGCGCGGTCCTGCCCCTGATGGACCTGCTCGCGGCCCCCACGGCGGAGCTGGCATGCGAGCTGCCCGGGCGCGCCGCCCGGCGACGTGCACAGGTGCTCCCCTGCGGAGTCGACATGGAGCGCTTCCACCCGATCCCCCGCGTGGCGGCCCGCGCCATCCTGGGCCTCGATCCTCAGACCCCCTGCCTGCTGTTCGGAGCCGACCCCACGCGCAGGGGCAAGCGCTACGACCGCGCGCTCGCACTCGCCGGCGCGATCCAGCTGCACACCCTCGGCGGGATCCCTCCGGAGCGGGTGCCCCTATGGGTGAACGCGGCCAACGCCGTGGTGGTCCCCTCGGAGGCCGAGGGCTTCGGGCTGGCCGTGCTGGAGGCCCTGGCGTGCGACGTGCCAGTGGTGGCGACTCCCGTGGGCATACACCCGCAGGCGCTCGAAGGTGTGGAGGGCGCGTTGTGCGCGCCCTTCGAGGAGAACCGCTGGCGGGCCGCCCTGGAGCCCCATCTGCGCGCGGCGGACCCCCGGATCGCGGGCCGCGCGCACGCCGAGCCGTTCTCCGCCGCACGCATGGCGCAGCGCCTCGTGGATGCGTGGCGAGCATCGCTGGAGCGAGACGCCCGCGCGCAGGCGGGAGCGCGGTGAGTAGCATGGGTTAGTCGATGGACGCTCACACCACGAGTCCCGCCGGCCAACCCGCGACCGATCCGGAGCCCCGGGCGCCGACGGTGTCAGGCGCAGAGGGGGCTTCGGCGGTCCTCGCCGAGAGCGCGACTGGCGCGCCGACCCCCACCGGGCAAGAGGCCCCCGCGGCGCACGAGGTCCCAACGGACACGGAGACCCCGGCCGGCACAGAGAGCCGCACCGGCGCGGAGGCCCCCGCCGGACAGGAGGATCACAGCGGCACGGAGGTCCCCGCCGGCGCGGAGATCCCCGCGGAGCCCCGCGCCCCGGGCTTCCGCGAGCGTGGCCGGATGCGCCGGCGGATGCGCTTCCTGCACAAGGCCCGGGAGCTCGCGTACCGCGACTTGGGAGGCTTGGCGTTCGAGATGCACCGCCTGGGCCAGCGCCACGACGAGTTGGTGGCGGCGAAGCTCGCGGTGCTCAGCCGCTTCGACGAGGAGTTGCGCACCCTGGAGTCGGCCCTCAGAGAGCGCCGCCCGATCACGGTGCTGCGCGAGGCGGGCATCGCGGCATGTCCCCGGTGCGCGGCGATCCACGGCAGCGGAGACCGCTTCTGCCCGGCGTGTGGGCAGCCGATGAGCCACCACGCGGAGCTGCCGATCGCGGCGACTCCCGCGGGGTCGCCCACGGCCGCGGCGGTGGCCGCTCCCACACCCCCCGACGTCACCCCATCCACACCGGCGCTCGCCCCCCCGGCCGCGGCTCCGACGCCGGCCCCCCCATCGGCCCCACTGGCCCCCACGCCCCCGCCTAAGACTGTGAACCCGCCCGTGGCGGCGCAACCACCAGCCGCGAAGGAGGATCGCCCGACGGAGATCATCCGGCCCACGGACGCTGGCACGTGACCGTAACGGCTCCTCCCCCACCGTCGCCGGCATCCACTCCGCCCATGGAGGGGTGCCCGCTGTGCGGAGCGCCGCTGGAAGCAGAGCAGGAGTGGTGCCTGCGGTGTGGCGCGGCGGCGCGCACACGCCTGGCGGCGATCCCCAACTGGCGTGCACCGGTGATCGCGCTGAGCGCGGTGATCCTGCTCTCCCTGGGCGTGTTGAGCGCGGCGCTGGTATCGCTGGCGGGAGGCTCGGGTAGCCCGGCGGCGAGCACGCCTCCGACGACCGGGACGGCCACGGCTCCCGCGGCGGGCGACGGGGCCGCGAGCACGCCGGCCACGAGCACGCCGGGGAGCACCGTCCCGCAAACGAGCACCCCCACGGCGCCCGCGGGGACGGGCGTCACGACGACGAGCACCACGACAACGGGCGCCGCGACGACGGGCAGCGGTGCGAACGCTACGACCACAACCCCGGCGGGGACGACGACAAGCACCGCGCCGGGGGCCGTCCCGACGACGAGCACGGGAAGCGGAGTGAGCGGCAAAGCCAAAAAGCCCAACCCACTGCAAAAGCTGACGCAGGAATACGAACGCCACCACGGCCAGGCCACGGGCGCGCCCGCGAGATAGCCGTGCAGGCGACGCGGGGGGGCGTGGATCTGGAGGTGGACGTCGCGGTCATGGGGGCAGGCGCGGCGGGCCTCTATGCGGCGCTGTGCGCGGCACGCGCGGGCGGGCGGGTCGCGCTGGTGTCGGCGGCTCCCCTGGCGCAGACGGCGAGCTACTGGGCACAGGGCGGGCTGGCGGCTGCGCTAGCCGAAGACGACAGTCCGGAGTTGCACCTGCGGGACACCGAGCGCGCCGGCAGGGGCGCGATGCGGCGCTCCGCGGCGGAGACGCTGGTGGCAGAGGCGCCGGAGTGCGTGCGGGACCTGCAGACGCTGGGAGTGCGCTTCGACGCGGACCGCTTCGGGCGGTTGGCGCTGGGCTTGGAGGGGGGTCACACAGTGCGCAGGGTGGTGCACGCGGGGGGCAGCGCGACGGGCAGGCGCCTGTTGCGCCAGCTCTCCGCGCTGGCGGTGGGCGAACAGCGGATCGCGGTGCTGGAGAACGTGCGCGCAAAGGCGCTGTGGTGGCGAGGGGATGACCGGGGCAGTGCCGGCGGCTCCCGCGACTGGGAGGGGACGGCGCGGGACGGCGCGGAGGGCACCAGTGGGAGCAGCTTGGAGGGCACCGCGGGGGGACGGTGCGGCGGGGTGGTGTGCGAGGACGGGCGCACGATCGCGGCGCGGGCGGTGGTGTTGAGCACGGGAGGCGCGGCGGCGCTGTGGGCGCGCACGACGAACCCGCCCGGCTCGCAAGGGACGGGGCTGCTGCTGGGGCACGCGCTGGGAGCGAAGGTGGCGGACCTGGAGTTCGTGCAGTTCCACCCCACCGCGGTCATCGGCGTGCAGGGGCGGGAAGGCTTCCTGATCACCGAGGCGATCCGCGGGGAGGGCGCGACGTTGCACGACGCGCAGGGAGAGCGGTTCGTGGACGAGCTGGCCCCACGCGACGAGGTGGCGCGCGCGATCTGGGCGCGCCTGAGGGAGACGGGGGCCGAGTCGGTGGGCCTCGACATGCGGGGGATCGACCACGCCCTGTTCCCCAACGTGGTGGGGTCCCTGCGCGAGGCCGGGGTGGACCCGGCGCGGGAGCTGGTGCCGGTGGCGCCCGCGGCGCACTACACGATGGGGGGGATCGTGACCGACCTGCAGGGGCGGTCCTCGGTGGAAGGGTTGTACGCGGTGGGCGAGACCTCGTGCACCGGTCTGCACGGGGCGAACCGGCTGGCGTCGAACTCGCTGAGCGAGTGCTTCGTGTGGGCGCGCCGCGCGGCGGCGAGCGCGCTGGCGGAGCCCGCCGCGCCGCCGCCGAACGCGCGGGAGCTGGC
>JBOGYA010000234.1:0-4774 GCA_050696515.1 Solirubrobacteraceae bacterium | reverse complement strand
GTCCAACCCGATCGCGTCCTCGACACCGTCCGCGGCGCCCTGCGGCGCGTGACCGACCGCCGCCGCGTCACGGTGCTAGTCGATCCCGCCGACCTCGAGCTCGTCGTCGCCGCCCTCGCCGAGCTGAAGACGCAAATCGGAGGCATCGAGCAGTGCGACGTGCAGGCCGACCGCCGCGTCGGGCCCGGCGGCGCGATCGTGCGCACGCTCGAGAGCGAGGTCGACGCGACCGTCGAGACCCAGCTGGAGCGCACCCGCGAGGTCGTCCAGGCGGAGCTCGCCACCCGCGAGGCCCACGGCACAGAGACCGCTCCCGGCGAGGAGCGCTCGTGAGTCTCGACCGATCCGCAACTGCGCGTTGTCGCGGGGTAGGACGACCGAAGCCGGGAGACACGCGCCTCCGGCACAGAGACCGCTCCCGGCGAGGAGCGCTCGTGAGTCTCCAGCCATCCGCAACTGCGCGTTGTCGCGGGGTAGGATGCCCCGCGCCCACCCGCTCTCGGACGTGCACTAACCCGCGCGGACGATCCCCAAGCACCACCATCCTGCCCGCCCTCCGCGAGGTCCGTACCCATGAGCGGTGAGCTGCTACGCCGCACCTCAGCTGCGCTCGCCGGCGCCGACCTCGCCCGCTGCCACGGCCGCGTAAGCAACCTCATCGGGCTGATCATCGAGGCCACCGGGCTGCAAACCGAGATCGGGGAAGTGTGCCTCGTCGGCGCCGACCGCCACCGCGAAGGTGGGCCGCTGGGCGAGCGCGTGGGTGGGTGGGCTGCGGTTCCCGCCGAGGTCGTCGGCTTCCGCGAGAGCCGCACCCTGCTGATGCCCCTCGGCGAGCTCCAGGGGATCGGCCCCGGCACCAAGGTCCTCCCCACCGGCGCCCCCTTCCGCGTGCCCGTCGGCCCCCACCTGCTCGGGCGCGTCATCGACGGGCTCGGCGCCCCCCTCGACGCGCTCGGGGGGGTGGCCGGCGAGGCCCAGTCGAGCCCGCTGAGCGCCCACCCACCCGCTCGCCCGGGCTACCGCTCGACCATCGCCCCTCCCCCCTCCGCCCTGCGCCGTCCCCGCATCCGCGAGCGCGTTGCGCTCGGCGTGCGCGCGCTCGACTCGCTCGTCCCCTGCGGGCGCGGGCAGCGCCTCGGGATCTTCGCCGGCTCCGGCGTCGGCAAGTCCTCGCTGCTCGGGATGATCGCCCGCTCGACCTCCGCCACCGTCAACGTCATCGCGCTCGTCGGCGAGCGCGGCCGCGAGGTGCGCGAGTTCGTCGAGCGCGACCTCGGCGAGGCGCTCGAGCGCTCCGTCGTCGTCGTCGCGACCTCCGACCAGCCCGCGCTGGTGCGCATCAAGGCCGCCTTCACCGCCACCACGATCGCCGAGCACTTCCGCGACCACGGCCACCACGTGATGCTGATGATGGACTCCGTCACCCGCTTCGCCACCGCTCAGCGCGAGATCGGCTTGGCGATCGGCGAGCCCCCCGCCACCCGCGGCTTCACCCCCTCCGTGTTCGCGCTGCTCCCCCGCCTGCTCGAGCGCGCCGGCACCTCCCCCGAGGGGTCGATCACCGGCCTCTACACCGTGCTGGTCGACGGCGACGACATGAACGAGCCGATCGCCGACGCCGTCCGCTCGATCCTCGACGGCCACATCGTCCTCACCCGCTCGCTCGCCCACGCCGGGCACTACCCCGCGATCGACGTGCTCTCCTCCGTCTCCCGCCTCACCGGTGAGATCGTCTCTCCCCCGCTCGCCGCCGCCGGGCAGCGCCTGCGCGCCGCGCTCGCCGCCCTGCGCGAGAAGGAGGACCTGATCGCGATCGGCGCCTACCAATCGGGGAGCGACCCGCTGGTCGACGCCGCCTTGGAGCACCGGTCCCCGATCGAGGCGTTCCTGCGTCAAGCCGTGGCCGAGCCCTCCGATCCCGCCGACTCCGACGAGCGCCTGCTCGAGCTCGCCGCCTCGCTCGAGCGCTCGCTCGCGCACCGCGCCGGCGGCGAGGTCATCGACGCGGAGGAGGTGCTGATCGACTCTCCGGGCGAGTCGCCTCCCGCCGGTGTTTGGCCCGCCGACCTCGAGGGTGTGGAGGCCGTCGATCTCGGGGAGGGGCGGGCTTCCGGGGGCGGGTGGGCCTCCGATCCCTCCGCGATCCCCTCCCTGGGGCTCAGCCTCTGAAGCCAGGGCCCTGAGGGCGCCTCGCTACGTGCGCTGCGCCAGCGTCCCGCCGCGCCGGCCGCGCGTCTACTCGGTTTTTTGCCGGCTACACCGCCACCGGGCGGTACTCCCGCGTCGCTGGGTTCTGCTCCAGCAAACCCACCGCACGCAGCGTCTTCACGTACCGGTGTGTCGTCGACGGCGACATCCCCAGCTGTCCCGCCAGGTCGATGATCGCCCGCCACGGCCGCTCCGGGCCGTAGGAGGCGAGGATCGCGAGGCCCCGCAGCAGCGACTGCGAGAGCTGCGGATCCTCGAGCGCCTCCTCCAGCGCCGCGCGCGTGGCCTTCTGCAGCGGCGAGGGCCTCCCGCCGCCATTTTTCTCCACCGGCTGGTAGGCGTGGTCCAACGCCGCCAGCAGCAGGTTCGACACGGTGCCGTTGCGGTTGCGGCCCGCGCCGCGCATCACCTGCTCGACTTGCAGCGGTGAGAGCGTGATCGTTACCTCATCCGACTTCTTCTTGCTCATGTCTACTCACATCCCCAGGGCGGTGTTTGTGTTGTGACGGCCGATCCACATGAACCTGCCTCGGCGTTGCTTCAGGTCCATTCCCCAAGGGTACGAACCTACGCTTTTTTGCGAATAGTTGGTTCATCTGGATCACATTTCAAGGAACAAATCCAACTGTCGGTCAAACCGTTCTTCGGATTCTACGGGAAAAAGCAACGGTTCGGCCTTTTGCAGTGGCTTATACACAAGAGCTTACCTCGCTTCGCCTCAGCGCGATCCGCCGCGCCGAGACCGCTTGAGCGCCCTCGCGGCCCGCCACGTCCCGCTCCGTTTCTCGCCCGCTCGACCTCTACACCACCCTCTACACCCACCGATCGAAGCTCGACCGGCGTGTCCCTTCGAGATCACTCCTCAAGAAGTGCGCCGCCGGTCCGATTACGCGGCCGTGAGCGCTGCTCCCTCGTTCCGCTTTCGCCTCGAGCGCATCCGTGCCCTGCGCCAGCGCAAGGAGAGCCTCGCGCGCCGGGAGCTCGCCAGCGCCATCTCCCAGCTCACCGGCAGCCAGGACCGCCTGCGGCGCGTCGAGGAGCACCTCGAGCGGGCCCGCACCCACCAGCGCCTCGCCACCGGGGTCGGCGGGAGTGGCGGCACCGTCAGCGCCGCCGACCTCCTCGCTCGCCAGGCCTTCGTCGAGCACGTCGAGGCGCAGCGCACGATGGGCCTGCGCGAGCTCGAGCGCCACGAGGCCGACGTCGCCCTCCGCGACACCCAGCTTGGCCGCGCCGCGCGCGAGCACGAGATCCTCGAGCGCCTCAAGGAGCGCCAGCGCACCGAGCACGAGCGCGAGGCCGGGCGCCGCGAAAGCGAGCGCCTCGACGAGATCGCCCTCGAGCGCTTCCGGCGGAGCGCCGCATGAGCGCCTCGGTCGCGCCGCTCGCCGCCGTCGGCGGCCATGACGGGTGGCAGCCGGCCACTCCCGCGATCGCCGCTGCCGCCGAACGTGTCCAGCAGCTACAGGCGCTCATCGCCCAGGTCGAAGCCGGCGCCTCCACGCGGGTCGGCGGGTCCGGCTCCGGGGGCGCCACCTTCGCCTCCGCGCTCGACTCCGCCCAGTCTGGGGCCATGGGATCGGCCGCGGCAGCCGGCGCCTCCTACCCTGCGCCGGCGGCCGGCGGCTACATGACGGCCGACAGCTACCTCTCAGCCGTGCCCGCGAGCGAGGGCTCGGCCGTCCCCGCAGCGCGCGCCTACTCCTCCGCCGCACCCTACCCGGCGAGCGCAGGCGCAGCCGGCGAGGGCTCCGCCTACACGCCGCTGATCGAAGCCGCCGCCGCCCGCTACGGGCTCGACCCCGCGATCCTCCACGGGCTGATCCAACAGGAGTCCGGGTTCGACCCCTCCGCCCGCAGCAGCGCCGGTGCGCTCGGGCTCACCCAGCTGATGCCCTCCACCGCCGCCTCCCTCGGCGTCACCGAACCGCTCGACCCCGCCCAATCGATCGAAGGCGGCGCCCGCTACCTCTCCCAACTCCTCCACCAGTTCGCCGGCAACACCGCCGACGCGCTCGCCGCCTACAACGCCGGACCCGGCGCCGTCCAGCAGTACGGCGGCGTGCCCCCCTACTCCGAAACCCAGCACTACGTCGCCGCCGTGCTCGGCTACGCCGCCGCCTACAGCCAGGAAGCCGGCTCCCGCCCGCCCGCGCCCTACATGGGCGCCGCCGCGGCCCCCTCCGCTGGGGGTGGGGGTGGGGCGCCAGTCATCATCAGCGCCACCGGCGCCACACCCTCCGAGGCGCTCGCATGACCTCTCCCGCCGCACATCCAGTCCTCGCCGCTGCGGACGGGCGGGAACCGCTCTCCCCCCCCACCGGCGGCGCTCCACCGGGCGTCCCACCGGACAGGGCGCCCTTCCATAGCGCGCTCGAAGTCGAACAGGCCCGGACCGCCACTGCGGAAGGCCAGCAGCAGAGTCGCTCGAAGGGACACTCCCCCGCGACCTCTCGCGACACGCCCGCCCACGCGCCGCGGGGCGCGAGAGCCGGCGTCCCCTCCACCGTCGCCTCTGCTTCCACCCCCGCGGGCGCCGCCGTCGCGGGGGTGGAAGCAGAGG
>JBOGYA010000233.1:0-4830 GCA_050696515.1 Solirubrobacteraceae bacterium | reverse complement strand
GGCAACGCCTGCGGCCCGGGTCCTGAGGTTTCGCTTCCAGGTTGCGAGGCTCTCTAAACACATTTCGCCAAAAAATCCGCAAATTGCGAGAGCTTTGTGGCTACTGTTCCTATCATTCGAAAGTAGCGGTGCCCAGTGCTCCCCTCGCAGGCTAGCCGGCCGCCTCGACCATCGCTCGCTCGAGCTGGCTCTCTTCCGTCGTTCAGCAGCCGCGGCCAGGCTGGCTCGCGCCGGGGGCCAGGCAGGCGATCTGAATGCGTGGCGCGCGGTCGGTGCGCATGGCGAAGAGGTAGGACTTGCCGACCCAGCCCGCCTCGACGATGCTCACCGTGATGCGTGCACCCACGCCCAGGTGGCGGCGCTTGAACAGCCCTGTCAGGTTGACTTCAGTCTGCGGGTGCGTGGCATGCGCGGTCTTGCACCTGCGACCATGGCAGCGCCGACGGCTCGCCGCGCGCGCGGCGTGAGCGGGGATCGGTGGGCAGCCACGCCCGTGGCAGGCGACTTCGACGGTGGCTCCCGCTGGGATTTCGTGGACGATGAGCGACTCCACACTCGTGTAGCGGCGCGTCCACCCGAAGGTCCAGGTCATCGCCGCTTCCACCTGCGATCCCACCACCGGCGATGCGGTCGAGGTCGCGGAGCTCGACCCGCCGGCGTTGGCAGCCGTGACGATCGCCCGCAGCGTACGCCCCACGTCGCCCTGGGTCAGGATGTGGGCCGCGCCGGTCGCGCCGCCCAACGTGGCGCAGCCGTTGCCGGCGGCGTCGCAGCGCTGCCACCTGTAGGCGAAGGAGGTCGGGCCGTTCGACCACGACCCCTGCGAGACCGACAACGCCTGTCCGCGGATCGGGGTGCCCGTAAGCGTCGGCGCCACCGTGTCCACCGGAGCGATGGGCGGAGGGATCACCGGTATCAGGGGCGCGGTGGTGAACGTCTGGTCGGCGCCGTAGGTGGTGCCGGCTGAGCTTTCGGCGAGGACGCGGTAGTGGTAGGTGGTTTCCGGCGCGAGCCCAGTGGCGTTGCCCGGGAATGGAGCGGCGCCTTCGGCCGAGCCGACGCTCTGGCTCGCGGTCGAGTGGCCGTAGGCCGCCGTCGCGCCGTACTGGAAGTACGCGGTGCTGGCGAGCCCGTTGGGGTTGACTTTCGCGTCCAGCGTGGCCGTTTCCGTGCCCACGCTCGAGACGCCGCCCGTGGTGACGAGCGGCGGCGCGCTCACGAGCGTCCACACCGCCCCGCGGTTTCCCTGCACGCCGAGTTCTTCGGAGTCACCAGGACCGCCGATCAGCGCTGTGCTCGCATCGGCGGAGAGCGCCACGCTGGCTCCGAACTGGGCCAGGCCAACCGCTTCTTCGCCGCCTGTGAGCCGCGGCCCCCGCTCGGTCCACGTCGAGCCCGAGCGCGCGAACATCCACGCCGCTCCGCGGCCGGGAGTTATCGGTCCGCCGTCGTCGTGGCGGCCGCCGATCAACGCGGTGCTGCCATCGGCGGACAGCGCCACGCTGGAGCCGAAGCCGGTTTCCCCGCTTTCGCCGCTGGTCAGGCTCGGGCCCTGCTGGACCCAGGTCGAGCCCGAGCGCGTGTACACCCAGGCGTCTCCACCGGCGCCGGTGGTGGGGATGCCGGCGCCGCCGATCAGCGCCGTGGTGCCTTCCGCGGACAGCGCCACCGTCGTGGGCTCGAGGAAATCGCCGGTCACGCCACTCGGTGTCAGCTGTTCGCCCGGCGACCAGGTCGCGCCCGAGCGCGTGTACACCCACGCGGCGCCATTCGCGTTCCCCCCCGCCCGCCCGCCGCCGATCAGGGCGGTGTCGCCATCGCCGGAGAGCGCCACGCTGAGACCGAAGAAGGAGCCTTCGGCGCCTGTGAGCTTCGGGCCCTGCTGGACCCAGGTCGCGCCCGCGCGCGCGAACACCCACGCCGCGCCGCCACTGCCGTCGTTGCTGCCGATCAGCGCGGTGTCGCCGTCGGCGGACAGCGCCACGCTCGCGCCGAAGCTGAGTTCGCTGGCCCCTGCTTCGCTCGTGGTGAGCTCTGGACCCTGCGTCCAAGCCGAGTCCGCGCGCGTGAACACCCACGCCGCACCCACTTCGTGGTCGGACCCTGGGGCGCCGATCAGCGCGATGTCGCCGTCGGACGAGAGGGCCACGCTTTCGCCGAATTTGAATGGGCTCGACACGACGAGCTTCGGGCCCTGCTGTGTCCAGGTCGCGCCCGAGCGTGTGAACACCCACGCCGCGCCTTGGTGCTCGTTGTCGCCACTACCGCCCACCAGCGCAGTGTTGCCGTCGGCGGACAGCGCCACGCTGTCACCGAAGTCGGCGCCTCCCCGCTCTTCCCCGCCGGTGAGCTTGGCGCCCTGCTGGATCAGCGGGTCGATCCGCAGCGGGTAACGCGCGCCGCGGGTATCGACGCGCAGCAGCGCCCGCCGGGGTTGCAGCTCCAGCCAACTGGGCAGCGAACGCCCCCGCGCATCGGTGGCCAGCAGGTCCCCGTAGCGCAGCGAAGGGCCGCCCGCGTGGCTGAATGCGATGCTCCGCCGACCGGCGCTCAGCGTCGCTCGGGCATCCCCCGAGAGCGCCAACACGAGCGCCAGCGGTCCCGTCCGGCGTCCGCTCGGCGCTCGCGGGATGGTGAAGCCCTGCTCGAGGCCGAGCGGGCCGTTGCGGTACCACTCACGCAGGCCGCGGCGCGCGTAGCTCACACGGTTGGCGCTCGCGCTCGGCGTGACGGCGCCAACCGCTCGCAGCGACGCCCCATAACCGATCCCGCGCAGAGCCAGGCCCAACCGCAGCCCGTCCGAGCCGATCTGCACGCCGGCGTTCCCGAAACGCACGCGCAGGCGCTGAGCGGGGCTCTGCGCCAGCAAGCCAGAGCCCGAGGCGCCTACGCGGTAGGCGGGACCATCGGCGCCGAGAGCTGACGAAACCACGCCTTGGGCGGCCAGCGGGAGCATCGAGAGGCCCTGCTGGGGCGCCGACTGGCGGCGCGCCGCCGACGGCGGCGGAGAATGCGCGGGGGCAAGACTGCCGAGGAGAGCCGCTACCGCGAGCAGGAGCAGCCAGCTTGCGAGCGGTGTGCGCCAACGCACAAGGGCGCTCGCCCGCGGCGGCGCCCGATGACCAACTGGCGGCTCAGTCGCAACTCTCGGGAGCTCCATCTCGCACCTGCTGTCTTCTCCGTTCGTCCCACCGGAACGGCGTGCGGACACCGGCATCTGATTAATGCGTGCATGGCAGCCTACACCTCTTGCGCCTCCGGGTGTGATTGCGAGGGTGCGGTCTCTCCAGCGGTTCGGAACTGATGGTGCGATGATGCTCCACGAGATCGTGCTGACAGGCAAGATTCGAGGAGCCACCTCCCGCCACCCGCATGGACGAACCCGATCGAACAGCCGATACCGCCGCGGCCGCGGCGGACGCCGAGCGAGTGGTCCTGCGCACGGTGGGGCGCTACGAGATCCTCGAGGAGATCGGTCGTGGGGGCATGGGCATCGTCTACAAGGCCCGCCAGCCCGATCTCGACCGCCTGGTCGCTCTCAAGGAACTGAACAGCGTTCACGCGAGCGCCCCGGAGATCGCCCAGCGCTTCGTCCGCGAGTCGCGTCTGGCGGGCTCGCTGAACCACCCGAACATCGTCACCGTCTACGACTACGTCGAGGAGGGCGGGACTTCCTACATCGCAATGGAGCACATGCCGCACGGCTCGTTGAGGTCGTGGGTCGGCGGCCTGTCGCTCGCGCAGCTCGCGGGTGTGCTGGAGGGTCTCCTAGCCGGCCTGGCCGCCGTCGAGCCGTCGGGCATCGTGCACCGCGATCTGAAGCCGGAGAACGTCATGGTGACCGGCGACGGGCGGGTGAAGATCACCGACTTCGGCATCGCCAAGGCGACCCAGAGCGCCGGCGTCGCAAGCTTCATGACAGCGACCGGCACCACCGTCGGCACACCCGCCTACATGGCGCCCGAGCAGGCCCTCGCCCACTCGATCGGCCCCTGGACCGACCTGTACTCGGTGGGGGTCATGACCTACGAGCAGCTCGTGGGCCAGCTGCCCTTCCACGACAGCCCGACCCCGGTCGCGATCCTGCTGCGCCACGTCAACGAGCCGATCCCGCCGGTGTCCGCCGGCCGGCCGGACGTCGATCGCTCGCTCTCGGAGTGGGTCGCCCGCCTGCTCGTCAAGGAGCCCGCGGAGCGCACCCCGAGCGCGGGGCAGGCGTGGGAGGAGCTCGAGGAGATCGTCCTGGAGCTGCTCGGGCCGCGCTGGCGGCGCGAGGCCCGTCTGCCCGAGCTGGGCTCGATCGCCGCCAGCTCCAAGCCGCTGACCCCCGCGCCGTTCGGGAGCCGCTCGGTCCAGACGCCAGCCGCTTCGCCATCCCCCCCACCCGCTTCGCCGTCCCCTCCAGCCGCTACGCCGTCCCCCCCAGCCGCGGCGCCCACCCCGCCAAAAGCACCGGCTCAGCCTGAAGTCGAGTCCGGGTTCCTCTCCTACGGGCGCGCGCCGACCGGGGTCGAGCAGCGCCAACCGCCGCCGGTGCCGTTCGAGCCGTCCGCGCAGAGCCCGCCGGTCTCGGCCCGCCATGAGAGCTTGGGTCGCCAACCGCCGGCGGTCTCGCATGGGCCTGCACCGCCGAGCACCCGGCCCTCCACCCGAGGCGCTGTGCCGCGCCTTCGCGCTCGCCGCCTGGGCGCCGTGGCGCTCCTCGCAGCGCTCACGGGGACGGCGGGCTTCGCGCTCGCGTCCCCCGGTGAAAGCGCCAACACGCCCGCGCGCAGCGGCGGCGTTGCGGCCAGCGTGCCGTCGCACCGGCCGAGCCGGGCGTACGCCGCG
>JBOGYA010000232.1:0-4835 GCA_050696515.1 Solirubrobacteraceae bacterium | reverse complement strand
TGCCCGATGTGCGCGAAGCGCAGCGCGGCGGCGCCCAGCGTTATCGCCGCGAGCGCGACCCAGCCGGCCCCCCGCGCGGATGCTCTCACGCCCATAACGGCTATTCTCGCCGTTCGATGCCCAAACGCGGCGAGCCCGAAGCGTGCATGCCCTGCCGGGGGACCGGCAAGGTGGTCTCCAACCTCGGCGGGGAGTCACAGCTCCTCACCTGCCCGTGGTGCCAGGGCGGCGGCGTCCGCACGCCCGGCGTCGACGCGCAGGCCGCGTGGCTTGAGGGCGAGGCGGCCGGCGGGGAGACCCCCGCGGAGCCGGCCGCCGACGCGGTCGCGTAGAGTCGGCAACTCGCTGCGAGATCTCTCCAGCGCTTCCCTATGCGCGGGCACGGGGCGCTGGCGCGTCGGTAGGTGCCAGCCATGCGTCCAACGGCGCTTGCGCGACTCAAGCGTGCTATGGGCGGGCCGATGCTGGGACCAATAAGCCAGTCGAGGTGCCAAGGCAGAGCGCCCATCGGGTGCGTAGCAAAGCCGGCGACCCTCGCAGGCCGATCGAGATCGACCCACGGGGGACGTATCGCCAATCTGTGGCGATGGGACCAGGGGGCTGGCGCCCTATAACCGGATCCTAGGAGGATTCAAATGTTGGATCGACTGCGCCAGCGCACCGAGGATGAGGGTGGTTTCACGCTCATCGAGCTGCTGGTCGTTATTCTCATCATCGGCATTCTTGCCGCAATTGCGATCCCCTCGTTCCTCAGCCAGAAGAGCAAGGCCAGCGACGTTTCCGCCAAGGAGCTCGCCCGCACCGCTCAGACGACCGCGGAGACGATCTCGACCGACAACAACGGCGAATACACCGCAGTAGGCACCAAAGGCGAACTGCACAACTACGAGTCGTCGATCAAAGAAGCTGCTGGAGGCGGAGAAGCCTACATCAGCGCCGCGGCCGGCACCGCCACGACCTACTCGGTCACCGCGACGTCGACCACCGGCGATACGTTCACCGTCAGCAGGAACGCATCTGGAGAAATCTCTCGCACATGTGTAACTGCCGCAGGGGTCACCCACGGCGGCTGTCCGGCTGGCAAAACCTGGTAGGCAATCAGGCCCAAGCCTTGTGTTTGGAAGAGATGAGCCTTTCAAGGTAAGCCAGGAGGGGGCGGCCAACAGGTCGCCCCCTCTGCAATAACGGGAGCTCCATGCGACATCGACTACATAAACAGATTGAGCTCGACCAGGGCTTTACCCTGATCGAGCTTTTGGTCGTGATCTTGATCATTGGAGTTCTTGCGGCGATTGCGATCCCTTCGTTCCTTAACCAAAAGGGCAAGGCGACCGACGCGCAGGCGAAGGAAATGGCCCGCAGCGGCGAGTTGGCGGCCGAGACGTTCTCGACCGACAACAACGGCGAATACACAGGGCTAGAACCAAAAACCCTGCACGAATACGAGTCGGCGATCCAGATCGCGGCGGGCAACAACAGCGCCTATGTCAGCCTCGCCGAATCTACGGAAGCCGGCAAGGGCTACACAATCACCGCAAAAGCAACCAGCGGAGACACGTTCACGGTCACCAAGAACGCGACGGGAGCGGTCACTCGCACCTGCGAAACGAAATTGGCCAACAAAGGCGGCTGCCAGACCGGCAAATGGTAGGGAGTCGTCATAGGTCCAGCACATCGTCGGGGCGGCTTTGGCCGCCCCGACGTCGTATGGGCAGATCGCGGGTGACGTTGCTCGGCCAAAGCGCCGGCGCGGCGCGCTCACAAGGCGCTTGCGGGCGCTCAAGCCCTGCCGTGCGGCGGTCGATCATCGCCTCATGGAGGCAACCTTCGCTGGAGTGATGGGCGCTGTCTTCGGCTCGTTCCTGAACGTGGTCGCCTACCGGCTGCCCCGACACGAGTCGCTCGTCAGGCCAGGCTCGCGCTGCCCCTCCTGCGGAACGCACGTGCGGCCGTATGACAACGTGCCCGTGCTCTCTTGGCTGTTGCTGAGAGGCCGCTGTCGCAGATGCTCGGCGCGCATCTCGCCCCGCTACCCGCTGGTCGAGGCCGGCACCGCATTGCTGTGCGCCGGCGCCGTGCTGAGGAACGACACCGCAGCCGGAATCGCGCTGTCGGTGGTGCTCGTGCTCCTGCTCGTGCCAGCGGCGCTGATCGACCTCGAGCACCGCATCATCCCCAACCGGCTCACGGGAGCCGGCGCGCTGCTCGCGCTCGGGCTGGGGACCACGCTCGATCCAGCCGGCGAGCCCACACGGCTGATCGCCGGCGCCGCCGCGGGCGGCTTCCTGCTGGGCGCGGCGCTCGCCTATCCCGGGGGGATGGGGATGGGCGACGTCAAGCTCGCCGGGGTCATGGGGCTCTTCCTCGGGTCCGCGGTCGCGCCCGCGATCCTGACCGCACTCGTCTGCGGCGTGCTCGTCGGGGCGGCGATCGTCGTACGCAAGGGCGCCCGTGCGGGGCGTAAGACCGCGGTGCCCTTCGGCCCCTTCCTCGCGCTCGGGGGGATCGTTGCCATCTTCGCGGGGCAGCCGCTCGTCAGCTGGTACCTCCACAACTTCGTCCACTGAATCGAATGGCGCCTACACCCATCCGACATCATGGCCGGCGCAAGGCGGCTGAGATCGCCCGGAAGCGCCCCCTAGCAGGATCTCTTGCAACCCCTCGCCGCGCTGGACGAATTAGCAATCGGGTCGATTGCCCCTTCAGCGATCGGCGTGTCGGGTCGATGACGGATCGTGCAGCTCCACCGTCGCGGCGCGCGGCGCTTTCCGCTCCAACGCGCACGCGGATGTAGGTAAGCCCTCCCAATGCCCAATCTCAGCGCACTGAAGCCCAACCTCCGTCTCCCGCTCGGCCCCCGCCGCAGCGCGAACCTCGTTGGCTTGGACATCCAGCCCGGCTACGTCGCCGCTGTACAGGCGCACGTCAACGGCGGGATCGTCGTCGAGCGGGCAGCCGGGGCGCCGCTCCCGCCCGACACGGTGCGCGAGGGCGAGGTCTTCGACGAGCGCGCCCTCGGCGAATCGCTGCAGGACCTCTTCCGGGACGCGGGGCTCGGCAAGCGCGTGCGGATTGGCCTCGCCAACCAGCGCACCGTCCTGCGCACCCTGGAGCTGCCGCCGGTCACCGACCGCAAGGAGCTCGCCGCCGCGGTCCGCTTCCAGGCCGAGGACCAGGTGCCGATGCCGTTGGCCGGTGCCGTGTTGGACTTCCACTCGCTCGGCACCTTCGACACCCCCAGCGGGCCTCGCCAGCGAGTGATCGTCGTTGCCGCCCAACGTGAGATGGTCGAGCGCCTGCTACGCGCGGTGCGCCACGCCGGCCTGCGGCCCGAGGGGGTCGACCTCTCCGCGTTCGCGCTGATCCGCTCCCTCTACCGGCCCGGCCACGGCCCCACGCCCGCCGCCACGCAGGGCGAGGCCAGCGAGGGGGAGCCGCCACTGGAGCGCGTGCTCTACCTGAACGTCGGCGGGCTCACCAACATGGCGATCGCCGAGGGAACGCTCTGCCGCTTCACCCGCGTCGTCGGCGGCGGCCTGGAGGCGATGGCCAGCGAGATCGCCGAGCGGCGCGGCATCCCGCTCGTCGACGCCCGCGCGCTGCTCGCCGCCTTCGAGCTGAACGCGCCCGCGCCCGCCGTGCTCTCTGAGCCTGCTCCGAGCGTGCCCGAGCTGCCCGCGGTTGGTGCGGAGGAATCGGAGATCGACCGATCGGAGCTCGACCAGCAGGAGTCTGCGCCTCCGGCCGAGACGCCCGTGAAGGCGCTCGAGGAGGCCTCCGACGCGGATGTGCGCCTTGTGCTCGAAAACGGCATCCGCGAGATCGTCGGGGAGGTGCGCAACTCGCTCGACTTCCACCGCTCCCAAGATGGCGGGGGCGAGGTGCAGAGTGTCGTGCTCAGCGGTCCCGCGCTCGAGCTGCGCGGCTTCTCCGACGCGCTCGAAGCCGACCTCGGGATCGCCGTGCGCCGCGAGGCCGTGCGCTTCGCCGACGGGCAGGATCCGAGCCCCGCCCACCCGGTCTCCGCCAACAGCCTCGCGATCGCCACCGGCCTCGCCGCCGAGGAGGCGCCCCGATGAGGGCCGTCAACCTGATTCCCACCGAGCAGCGCTCCGGGGGATCTGTCGGCGCGCGCTCTGAGGGCGCCGCGTTCGCCGTGCTCGTGCTGCTCGCGGGTCTCGTTGTGCTTGCAGGCCTGTACGGGATGGCCCACCACCAGCTCGCCAGCCGCCGCGCCGAAGCCGCCGCGCTGACCGCCCGCGCGCAGCAGGCGCAGACGCAGGCCGCTCGGCTGGCCTCCTACACGAGCTTCGTGTCGATGCGCGAACAGCGCCTGCAGGCGATCTCTCAACTGGTCGGCTCGCGCTTCGACTGGTCGGCGGCGATGGGCGAACTGAGCCGCGTGCTGCCGAGCGACGTCTCGCTCAGCTCGCTGCAGGGCACTGTCGGCTCCACCACCGGCAGCTCGGGCTCCAAATCCGCTTCGCCTGCCACTACCGCCGTTTCCACCACTCCCACCACCACCACCACCGCTGCTGCCGCTTCGGCCGCCGTCAGCTCCGCCACGCCCCCCGGCACGATCCCCACCTTCACGCTCACCGGCTGCGCCACCACTCAGTCGGTGGTCGCCCAAACACTCGTGCGCCTGCGCCTGGTCAGCGGCGTCAGCAGCGTCACGCTGCAGAGCTCCACCAAGTCCACCGGCGGCGGCGCCGGCAGCGGCTCGTGCCCCTCCGGCGACCCTCTCTTCTCGGTGCAGGTCAGCTTCAACGCGCTGCCCGCGCCGTCCGCCTCGAGCATCCAGGCGCTCGAGTCGGCTACCTCCGCGTCGGCCT
>JBOGYA010000231.1:0-4837 GCA_050696515.1 Solirubrobacteraceae bacterium | reverse complement strand
GCGCCGTCGCGTGGGCGCTGCCGGTGGAACCGTCGGCGTAGGTGAACTCGGCGGCGAACGGGAAGCCGCCCGCGGGGCATCGGGAGGGCACGACGACCGTGTTGGCGTTGTGCGTCAGGTGGCGGGCGCTCGCGCCGATCGTGAGCGAGAAGCTGGACGTCGAGGCGTCTGGCTGGAGGGGCAGCGTGGGGATCGGGGGGATGGGGATCACGAGCTCTTCCCCGTAGGGGGCGCGGTCCGGGAGCACCGTGCCGGTCACCACCACCTGTTCCTGTACCGGCGCGTAGCCCTGGCCGAAGAGCTCGAGCGTCGGCTCGCCGTGCTGCGGCGGGCCGATGAAGGCCCACAGGCCGACGTCCTCGGTGATGGTTTGGGTGCCCGAGCGCACCTCCGCGAGCGCCCGCCCGCGGCCGATCGCAGATTGTGCAGGGCAGCCACCGGGGCCCTGGGAGAGCAGCCGCGCCGGGTGGCAGCTACGCAGGCGTGGGATGTCGAGGGTGAGCCCGGCGGGGAACCGCACGACCGAGCGGCGCACCGGCGAGGGCACGCCGCCCGCGCCGCCCGCGTAGCGGATCGTGAAGGTGAGGGCGGCCCGGGCGCCAAGCCGGTCGGGCGAGAGCGAGGGTGTGATCGTGGCGGATGTCTGCGCCTGCGCGGACGCGGCCAGCGCTGCGCAGGCGATCAGCCCGGCGAGGAGGGTTGTGGCTGGCCATCGCCGATATCCGAAGTAACTGCCCCTCTCCACCTTCATGTGACCCAGAGTAACACGAACTCGTGAGCACAGTCAAACGCCTCTGACGGCAGTTAGGGCTGACCCTGCGCGACCCTGTGTCAAGGCGGTGCGGCGGCCTCCTCGCGCTCTCCCGGCCGCTCCTCGACGGCGCGCTGGGCGTGGCGCTCGATCAGCTCCAGCTGCAGCGAGCGGGGCGGCTCGTCTGACTCGAGCTCCCCCCGCCCGAGCCGCCGCCAACGCCCATCGCCGTCGAGCTCCCAGGCGTTCTGGTTGTCGTGAAAGGCGCGCTCGAGGACGTCGAGCAGCTCGGCCTTGAGCTCGGGGGCCTCGATCGGGACAGCCATCTCGACGCGGTGGTCGAGGTTGCGCGGCATCAGGTCGGCGGAGGCGATGTAGACAGTGGAACGGCCCTCCCGCTGGAAGGCGTAGACGCGGGAGTGCTCGAGCAGGCGCCCGACGATCGAGACGACCCGGATGTTCTCGGAGACCCCGGGAAGGCCGGGCCGCAGGCAGCAGATGCCGCGGACGTTCAGATCGATGCGCACACCCGCCTGGGAGGCGGCGTAGAGCGCGCGGATGCAGCGTCCGTCCACGAGCGCGTTCATCTTCATGATGATCCGCGCGGGGCGCTCGGGGGAGTGCGCGGCGACGGTGCGCTCGATCTCGGCGAGCAGCCCGTCGCGCAGCTGGGCGGGGGCGATCAGGACCTTGCGGTAGTGCAGCGGGCGGCCGAAGCCGGTGAGGTAGTTGAACATGTCCGCCACGTCGGCCCCGATCTGCTCGTCGGTGGTGAACAGCCCGAAGTCGGTGTAGAGGCGGGCGGTGGTGGAGTGGTAGTTGCCGGTGCCGATGTGCACGTAGTTGCGCACCCCCTCCCCCTCGCGGCGCACGACGAGCACGCACTTGACGTGGGTCTTCAGCGCGGGCTGGCCGTAGACGACGTGCACCCCGGCCTCCTCCAGCGCCTTGGCCCAGTGGATGTTCATGCGCTCGTCGAAGCGCGCCTTGAGCTCGACGAGCGCGACGGCCTGCTTGCCGCTCTCGGTGGCGTCGATCAGCGCGGGCACGAGCGGGGAGTCGTCGGAGGTGCGGTACACGGTCTGCTTGATCGCGAGCACGTTGGGGTCGGCGACGGCCTGCTCGACGAAGCGCTCGACGGAGGTGCCGAAGGAGTCGTAGGGGTGGTGCACGAGCACGTCGCCGTCGCGCATCGCGCCGAGCACGTCGGGCCGCTCGCCCTCGTGGCGCAGTAGTCGAGGGTGGGTGATCGGGCTCAGCGGGGGGTAGCGCAGCTCGGGTAGGCCGGGGAGGCGGACGATCTGCCAGAGGGCGCCCATGTCGAGCAGCCCGTGGACGGGGTAGAGTTCCTCCTCGGCCATGCCCAGCAGGCTGAGCAGCTCGGAGCGCAGGGGCGCGGAGCAGTGGGCGCCGAGCTCGACGCGCACGACCTCGCCGAAGCGGCGGCGGCGCAGCTCGTCCTCGACGGCCTGCAGCAGGTCGGCGGCGTCGTCGGAGACCTCGAGGTCGGCGTCGCGGGTGACGCGAAAGACGCTGTAGTCCACGATCTCCATGCCCGGGAAGAGGGCGTCGAGGTGGTGGGCGATCACCTCCTCCAGGGGCACCAGCGTGACTCCCTCCGCGGCGGGGCCTCCGGGCGCGCGGACCGTGATGAAGCGGGGCAGGATCTCGGTGGGGACCTTCACGCGGGCGAATACGGTCTGGTCGTTGACGGGGTCGCGCACGAGCACCCCCAGGGAGAGCGAGAGGTTGGAGATGTAGGGGAAGGGCCGTCCGGGGGCGACCGCGAGGGGGGTGAGCGCGGGGAAGATGACCTGCTGGAAGTGGTTGGCCAGGTAGGCGCGCTGGGGCTCGTCGAGCTCCTCGAAGCCGACCACGCGGATGCCGTGGCGGGCCAGCGCGGGGCGCAGCCGCTGCTCGAAGCAGGCGCTCAGCCGTCCGGACAGCTCGAGCACCCGCTCGCGGATCCCCCCGATTGCCTGAGAGGGGGTCAGGCCGTCCTGCGAGGGGTTCTCCACGCCCGCCTCGATCTGGTCGTGCAGGCCGGCGACGCGCACCATGTAGTACTCGTCGAGGTTGGTCGTGTAGATCGCGCAGAACTTCGCGCGCTCCAGCAGCGGGATGGCCTCGTCCTCGGCGAGCTGCAGCACGCGCTCGTTGAAGTCGAGCCACGAGAGCTCGCGGTTGATGTAGAGCGAGGGGTCGTCGTGTTCGCTGCTCATGGCCCCCCGCAACGCTACACCTTGAACATCCCGCTAGTGTGAAGCGCGAGGGAGATGGCTCGCCAGCTCTGGTTGCTACGTCACGCGGACGCGGAGCCGCACGGTACCCGCCAGGACTCCGAGCGGCGCCTGACGGAGCGGGGGGAGCGCCAGGCGCGGCTGGCGGGGGTGGCGATCGCGCGGATGGGGGTGGAGTTCGAGGCGCTGTTGAGCAGCCCCAAGGAGCGAGCCCTGCGCACCGCGACGGTGGCGGCGCAGGAGTTGAGCGACCGCTCGCAGGTCGGCCGCCAGCACGGCCGGTTGGAAGTACATCCGCCGCTCGCCGGGGGGTTCGACGCGCAGCAGGCGTTGGCGGCGTTGGCCGATCGGTCGGCCGATGGGCGGCTGCTCCTCGTCGGCCACGAGCCGGACCTCTCGACAGTGGTGGGGCAGCTGACAGGGGCGCGCATCGACCTGAAGAAGGGCGGGCTGGCGGTGGTCAGGGTCGAAGGCCCAAGCGGGGAGCTGCTGGCGCTGCTGCGCCCGAGCGAGCTGGCGCTGATCGCAGACTGAATCCGCGCCACGCGATAGGGTCCCGGCGTGGCCAGCGGACGCTCTGCGCTCATCACCGGGATCACCGGACAGGACGGCTCCTACCTCGCGGAGCTGCTCCTCGAGAAGGGGTACGAGGTGCACGGCATGGTGCGCCGTTCCTCCACGGAGCGCTTCGAGCGGATCGAGCACCTACGCGAGCAGATCACCCTGCACCAAGGCGACCTGCTCGACCAGCGCTCGCTGGTGGACGCGCTGCGCGCGGCGCGCCCCCAGGAGATCTACAACCTGGCGGCGATGTCCTTCGTGGCGGTCTCCTGGATCCAGCCGACGCTCACCGCGGAGTTCACGGGAGTGGGAGTGACGCGCATCTTGGAGGCGATGCGGGAGGTATGCCCGGAGGCGCGCTTCTACCAGGCATCCTCGAGCGAGATGTTCGGCAAGGTGCGCGAGGTCCCCCAGACCGAGCAAACCCCCTTCTACCCGCGCTCGCCGTACGGGGTGGCGAAGGCGTACGGGCACTTCATCACGGTCAACTACCGCGAGTCCTACGGCCTGCACGCGACCAGCGGCATCCTCTTCAACCACGAGTCGCCCCGCCGGGGCTTGGAGTTCGTGACTCGCAAGATCACCTGGCACGCGGCGGCGATCAAGCTCGGCTTGGTGGACAAGCTACAGCTCGGCAACCTCGACGCCGAACGCGACTGGGGCTATGCGAAGGACTACGTGGAGGCGATGTGGCTGATGCTCCAGCGCGACCAAGCCGAGGACTACGTGATCGCCACAGGGACGGCGCACTCGGTGCGCGAATGTCTAGAGATCGCTTTCGACCAGGCGGGGCTAGAGATCGACGAGCGGGTGGTGCTCGACGAGTCGCTGATGCGCCCCGCGGAGGTGGACCACCTGATCGGCGATCCCGCGAAGGCCCAACGGGATCTGGGGTGGGAGCCGCAGACGAGCTTCGAGCAGTTGATCCGGCTGATGGTCGACGTGGATCACAGGCTGCTGAGTGGCTGACGCTCCGCGCCGGGCGCTCGTGACGGGGCTGACGGGCCAGGACGGCTCGTTCCTGGCGGAGCTGCTGCTGGCGGAGGGCTACGCGGTGACAGGGTTGGTGCGCGGGGGCGAGCGCGCCTCGCTCGGCTCCAGCGAGCACCTGCGGGGTCAGGTGCAGGCGGTGGCGGGCGATCTACTCGACCCGGAGAGCCTGTACGCAGCGGTCGAGGGGGTGCGCCCGCACGAGCTCTACCACCTGGCGGCGCCCTCGTTTGTTCCGGCCTCGTGGGAGAACCCCGCGGAGGCGTTCGCGGCGATCGCCGGGGCAACGGCCTCG
>JBOGYA010000230.1:0-4849 GCA_050696515.1 Solirubrobacteraceae bacterium | reverse complement strand
CTACGCCGCGGTGCCGTCGATGCACGTGGCGTTCGCGCTGCTGATCGGCTGGCCGCTCGCGCGCCTGGTGCGGTGGCGGGCGCTGCGCGTCCTGTGGCTGGTGTACCCGCTGCTGATGGCCTTCGTGATCATCGCCACCGCCAACCACTTCATCCTCGATGCGGTGCTCGGCGCGCTGACCGCCGGCGTCTCCGCCTACGGCGCGAGCTGGCTGGCGCGCGCGCGGCCCGCGGTGTGGCGCTTCTCGCCGGCGCCGGCACAGTTGGGGGCGAGCGCGTAGAGGACCTGCCCTGCCCTGTCCGTCTCCCCTCGCTCCCCTCCCGACCACATGCCCCCCCGACACGCTCCCCCAACCAGACCGACCGGGCGGCGTGGCGGCGGCCGGTCCCTGACCGGGGGAACACGGCGGGACCGACGGGCGGCGCGCAACGGCCGGGTCTTCCTGACCTCGGCGCAGCGGCGCGAGCTGGTCCGCAACCGGCTGATCGAGTCGCGCCTGACCCCCAACGCGATCTCGCTGACGGGCCTCGCGCTGAACGTGCTCGCCGCGGCGCTCGTGTGGGAAAGCCTGTTCTTCCTCGGCGGCGTCGCGTTCGTGGTCGGCTCGGTGTGCGACACGCTCGACGGGCGCTACTCGCGCATGTCCGGCAAGGGCACCCCGTTCGGGGCGTTCCTGGACTCGACGCTCGACCGCATCGAGGAGGGGATCGTGCTGACCGCGGTGGCGGGCTACTTCGCGCTGCACGGCAACCGCGTGGGGGCCGCCGCGGTGGTGGTTGCGGTGCTGGCCTCGCTGATGGTCTCCTACACCCGCGCCCGCGCCGAGGCGTTGGGCGTGGAGTGCAAGGTGGGCATCGCCACCCGCCCCGTGCGCGTGGTGATCCTCTCGATCGGCCTGCTCTTCGCCCGAGGCGCCTCGCTCGGCAGCTTCGAGTTGTTGCAGCCCGCGGTGTACGTGCTCGCGGTGCTGAGCGTGATCACCGTGGCCCAGCGCATCTGGCACGTGCGCCGCGAGCTCGCCCGCGCCTCGGTGTGAGCGCACGGCTTGCCCCTCCCACGCTCCGGTGTGACCACACGCCGTGCTCAGGGTAGTCTCCCCGGATGACCTCAACCACCGACAACGGCGCCGCCTCCACCAACGGCACGGCGCGCTACCAGCAGGACAAGGTCCGCGTGGCGATCATCGGCGTGGGCAACTGCGCCTCGGCGTTCGTGCAGGGCGTGCACTACTACGCCGACGCCGACCCCTCCCAGCGCGTGCCCGGCCTGATGCACGTCGACCTCGGCTCCTACCACGTGCGCGACATCGAGTTCACCGCGGCCTTCGACATCGACCGCGCGAAGGTCGGCCGCGACCTCGGCCAGGCGATGTGGGCGGGGCAGAACAACACGATCAAGTTCGCCACGGGGACCCGGAGCGTGCCCAAGAAGCTCGGCGTGCCTGTGCACCGCGGCATGACCCACGACGGCCTCGGCAAGTACCTGAAGGAGAAGATCGTCAAGGCCCCCGGCGAGACGGCGGACATCGTGAGGATCCTCAAGGAGACCCACACCGACGTGGTGGTGTCCTACCTGCCGGTGGGCTCCGAGCAGGCGACGAAGTGGTACGTCGAGCAGGTGCTCGAGGCGGGCTGCGCGTTCGTCAACTGCATCCCCGTGTTCATCGCCCGCGAGGACTACTGGGACCGGCGCTTCAAGCAGGCGGGCCTGCCGATCGTCGGCGACGACATCAAGTCGCAGGTGGGCGCCACGATCGTGCACCGCGCGCTCGCGCGCCTGTTCGGCGACCGCGGCGTGCGGGTGGTGCACACCTCGCAGCTGAACGTGGGCGGCAACATGGACTTCTACAACATGCTCGAGCGCGAGCGCCTGGAGTCCAAGAAGATCTCCAAGACCAACGCGGTGACCTCGATCATGGAGGACGAGCTGCCCGCGCACGACGTCCACGTCGGCCCCTCCGACTACGTGCCGTGGCTGACCGACCGCAAGTGGGCGCACATCCGGCTGGAGGGCCAGGCGTTTGGCGACGTGCCGTTGAACGCCGAGCTGAAGCTCGAGGTGTGGGACTCCCCGAACTCGGCGGGCATCGTGATCGACGCGGTGCGCTGCTGCAAGCTGGCGCTCAATCACGGCGTCTCAGGCCAGCTCGACGGCCCTTCCTCCTACTTGATGAAGTCCCCCCACCGCCAGCGCCCCGACGACGAGGCGCGCGTCGAGACGGAGCGGTTCATCGCCAAGTACGCAGGGCGGCCCGGCGGGCAGCGAGCCAGCGGAAAACCCGCCCCGCGCCCGCAGCAACGCAAGGCCCCCGCGGCGGCGAAGGCTGCCCGCGTCTCGAAGTAGCGCCCCCAAGGGGCAGGCAGAGCGGGCGTGTTGTTATTCCCAAAACTGCCCCTATGCAACTTCACAAAATGAAGTGATATAGGCACTCAAAAGTAAACATCCGACCAACCCCTCTGGCCTCTCTGATCTCATCAGCCCGCCCTATACCGCTTCACAAAATGAAGTCGCATAGGGCAAGAAAACAAAACACACGCACGCCCCCGGGTCCACCGGCGTCACGTACACACGGGGCGCCTGCCCCGGGTGGAGGTGAGCAACTAACCTGGAGGCAGATGGCCCTGCCGTTCGCGATCGCCCACGTCACACCCTACCCGTGGGAGGCGCAAGAGAACGAGGTCAACGCCTATGTGCACGGGGTCACAGGCGAGCTCTCGCGGCGCGGGCACCGCGTGCTGATCCTCACCCCCTCGCGCTCTCAGGAGCGGGTGCGGGCCTCACGGCGGGCGCTGCGGGCCTCACGCGAGCAGACGGGCGGGGTCGAATCGCTGCTCGAGGGGACCGACGGCGGCGAGCCCGGTGTGGTGGCGGTGGGGGAGGTGCTCGACGTCAACGTCGCCCCCCGCCCCGCTCAGAGCCCCACGGGCTCCCGGCCGCCGCGGGCGCTGCCGATCGACGTGGCGCGCACGATCGAGGAGCTGCTGGGCTCGGTCGAGCTCGACTTCGTGCACGTGCACGAGCCGTTCGCACCGAGCGCGTCCAACGCCGCGCTGCGCCACTCCCGTGCGCTGAACGTGGGCTCCTTCCATGCGCCGACCGAGCGGCTGCTCTCCACGCTCTTGGGGCGCCGCTTCGTGGCGACGTTCTTCGGACGGCTGGACGCGCGGACGGCAAGCTTCCCGGAGACGGCGGAGCTGATGGAGCGCCACTTCCCCGCCGACTACCGGCTGGTGCCGCCGGGAGGGGCAGCCGACGGGACGCCGCGCACGTGGAGCGACGTGGCGGACGAGATCGAGCAGCTCTACCACGAGCTGGCGGCGCGCAGGCGCGACCCGCGCGGCGACCCCGGGCTCAAGCGCCGCCTGGCGCGCAGGAAGCTGATCGACGTGGACCTGCACATGCACACCGATCACTCGCACGACTGCGCCACCCCGGTGGAGGTGCTGCTGGCGACGGCCCGCGAGCAGGGCCTCGGGGCGATCGCGGTGACCGACCACAACGAGGTCTCCGGAGCGCTTGCGGCCCGCGAGCTGGCGCAGGCCGCCGGAGTCAAGGTGGTGGTGGGCGAGGAGGTCAAGACGGCGGCCCAGGGCGAGGTGATCGGGCTGTTCATCGAGGAGCGCATCCCGCGCGGTCTGACGCTGGCCGAGACGGTGGCCGAGATCAAGCGCCAGGGTGGGGTGGTGTACGTGCCGCACCCGTTCGACCGCATGCACGCGGTGCCCGACTACGAGCACCTCATGGGAGTGTTGGACGACGTCGATGCGATCGAGGTCTTCAACCCGCGCGTGGCGATCGGGGCGTTCAACGAGGAGGCGGCGCGCTTCGCCGCCAAGTACCGGATCGCAGCGGGGGCGGGCTCGGACTCGCACGTCGCCCAGGGCCTCGGCTCGGTGAGGGTGCGGATGCGCGACTTCGAGGGGCCGGAGGAGTTCCTGCAGTCCCTGCGCGACGCCGAGATCGCGACGCGGCCAACGAGCCTGTTGTACGTGCAGGCGCTGAAGTTCCTGGAGACCCGCGCGACCCCACCCTCCGCCCGGCGGGCCCGCGCAGCGCGCAGGGTGCGGCGGGCAACCGGCGGCGAGCGGCGCACATGAAGGCCGGAGCGCAACAGAGGGTGCAGCGCCAAGGACAAGCAGCCGAGCCGTCAAAACCAACGGCGTCCATGCCCGCGACCGACGACGAGATCCGCGAGAAGTACCTGGAGCGCGCGATTCGCGAGCTGAACACGCTCACGCGCGAGCTGCAGGTGTGCCCGCACTGCCCGCGCGGGAACCTGATGCCGGTGCTCGGCTCGGGCCACCCGCAGGCGGACGTGATGCTGCTCAAGCACGCCCCGATGCCCTCGGAGATCGAGGAGGGGGTCGCCTTCTACGGCCGGGCGGGAAGCGCGCTGATGAAGTCGCTCAAGCGGCTCGCGATCGACCCGCTGGCGGTGTACGGCACGTTGTGCGTGAAGTGCCCGCTGGCGGACCCCTCGCTGGCGGAGGCCGAGTGCGTGGCGCGCGTGGTCGAAGAGGTCGCGATCGTGCAGCCGAAGATCGTGGTGGCGATGGGCGCGGAGGCGCTCGCGACACTGAACGACCTCGAGATCCCCCTCGCGCGAGCGCTCGCGCCGCGGCTGGGCGAGATCCAGCGGATGACTCCCGCGATCGATGCGCTGTACGTCCCCAACATCGACGAGTCCCTGGACGAGCAGGACGCCAAGCGTGCCTTCTGGGAGGCGTTCAGGACGCTCGGCGAGTGGTGGGCAGCGCAGCCGCCCTATTGAAGGGGAGGGGGTATTGGTGCCCGCCCTCCCGGGCCTGCCCTCCCCCGCTCAGTGGTGGGCGGCACAGCCGCCTTATTG
>JBOGYA010000229.1:0-4861 GCA_050696515.1 Solirubrobacteraceae bacterium | reverse complement strand
TGCATGCACGGCCCGGCCACCCGGCGCATGCGCCGGGTAGTTCGCTTTCTTTCTCCCATGCACGGCACGGCCCCCTCGCGTGCGCCGGGTGGTTCGCTTTCTTTCTCCCATGCACGGCACGGCCCCCCTCGCGTGCGCCGGGTGGTTCTCTTGCTCCTATGCACGGCTCGGCCGGCCTGGTGGTTCTCCTTCTTCCCCCATGCACGGCACGGCCAGGTGGGGCCTTGGTTGGTTCTTTTTTAGCGCATATACCAGCTAACTGGACCTCTCATCAGGGCCTGTGCCACAGGTCCAGTTGGTGGCATATACCCTCAAATTGATTGATGCACTGCCCCCGGCCGGCCCGGTCAGGTCTGCGGGCCTCCGCCGGTCCAGTTGACCGCGACCGGCGGGAGGGCCAGCACGGCTCCCCACGTGGCCGCGTCCGTCTCGCCCGTCGCCGGGAGGCCGTGTTCGCTTTGGAACTGGCTCACGTTCGCGGCGGTCTGGGCTTCGAAGATCCCTGTCGTCGGCTGACCCGGGATCGCGCTCGCGAGGTGCTCCTGCAGCCATAGCACCTGATCTCCCTTTGCGCCCTCCTTGAGCAGCGGCGAGGTCAGCTCCGGCTGGGGCACCTTGAGGCTCGTGTTCAGCGGCGCCGCCAGCGAGGACCACCCCGAGGAGGAGGTTTCCTGCCAGTCCCAGAATGACTCCCCCGCCGCGCCGTACGCGCTCGCCAGCGAGCGGAAGCCCACGATTTCCGAGGAGCCAACCCCGCCGTAGGTCTGTCCCAGCGGCAGGACGGGCCGGCCGTAGACGAGGTTCTGTTCGTAGGTGTTCACGTACACGCTCGCCACGCTCGTGCCGATGTCGTGCCAGTACATCTGCGGCGCGTTGAATTGCGCTCCGTTCGGCCCGAGGAGCACCGAGTACGGGAACGACGGGTGGTAGTTGACGTACGGGAACGACGCGAGCCCCACCGGGTACGCCGGGCCGACTTTCGCCCGCAGCGTGTCGATGTAGGTCTGCGCCGCGCCGTACAGCCCTTCGTACTGTGACTCGGCGTCGATCACGAGGCAGTCCGCCCCGTTCGCCGCCGCTCGCGCGCCCAGTTCCGCCTCGCCCACCGGGTTGCTGCCGTACACGTACTGCCACGCGCACGCCTTCAAGCCCTGCGCGTGCAGTTCTTCCACGAGCCCTTTGCTGAACTGGCTCCAGTAGTTGGCCGAGCCGTCGGAGCTCTTGATGAACAGCGTGCTCACCCCCGCCGCCTTGGCCTGCGCGACGATCGCCGCCACGCTGCCCCCGTCGGACTGGCTCATGTACCAGATCCACATGCCCTGACCGGCGAACGCCGTGCCGGCTGCGCTGCTCGCCACCCCGCTCGGCGCGACGGCCGGCGCCGGCGGCGGCGTGGGGGCCGGCGGGTGCAGCGCGTGCGCCACCACTTTGATCGGTCCGTACAAGTTCGACCTGTGTCCCCCGCCCAGCATCACCGCGATCTCCCCCGAGTGCGCGTTGCCCGGCACCGTCACGACGAGGCCCGTCGGCGTCGTGCGCAGACGCCCGCTCGGCGAGTTGCGCGCGATCTGCGCTCCCCACGAGTGCGGGAACGCCACCGCCTGGCCGCTCTTGAGGCCCTTGCCCTGCAGCAGCAGGGTGCCGCGCGTGGAGACTTCGTGGGCTTTCGTGCCGCAACTGCTCGCCGGTGTGCACTGCGCGCCCGTGATCTTCACCGCCGGCCGCGGGGGAGCCTGCTTGGCCCTGCCGGTGGGCTTCGCGTGCTTGCCCGTGGACTTCGTGCGCTTGCTGGCAGTCGAGGTCCCTCCGGATTTGCCGGTCGCGTTGCTCCCCGGTCCCGACCCGCCTGTCTTGCTTCCCGATCCCGACCCGCTTGTCGTGCCCCCCGGCGGGGACGTGCCCCCGGAGACCTGCGCCGCCGTCGCTACGGGCGCCACGAGCAGCAGCACGGTCGCCGCCGCTGCCGCCGTGGACCTGAATCGCTTGTTGGCACCGGTGCTTTGCATGTGGATGAGCCACCGCCCGGACGTCCACCGGACGCCCGCCCGACACTAACGGCTATGGGCGTCGCAACTAACCGGCGGGATGGAAGTTGCGCTCTCAGAGCTCGTGGTCACGATCTCCCAGCGCAGCTCCAGCGCTGGCGGGCCGCTCGGACTCTCAGGTGTCCGCTGAATCCCAGCGGAAGCCCAGCCGTGCGGGCGCCGGGGCGAGCGGGCTGCGCGGCAGGCCCGCCGGGGGGTCTGGCAGGTTGAAGCCGCTCGGCGCCACATCGTTGGGGGCGTCCGCGTGGAACAGCGAGGCGAGGTACTGGATGTGCCCGCGGCCCACCCCCAGCTCGAACTGCCCGCCGCCGTAGTTGCCGATGCCCCGCGCGGCGCAGTAGTCGAAGGCGTCCATGAGGTTGCGCAGGCCGCCCAGGCGCGAGGGCTTGATGTTGACCATCCGCGGCGGGTACGGCAGCGCCTCGATGTCCGCCACCGAGTGGATCGGCGCGTCCCAGGAGAAGCGCTCCCTGTGGGCCAGGAGCACCGCGTCGGTCTCGGGTGTGAGCGCCGGGTCCTCGATCCACGCCTCGGGCAGCGCCTCCACCACCCTCCGGTAGAGCAGCGGATCGGCCGGCTGGTCGACGATCGAGCCCACGTAGTACGCCTTGAAGTCGACCGACTCGACCGCTCCCGTCGCCGCCAGCTGCGCGATCAGCCGCTCATCCCACGAGCTCGTCGGGTCGAGCTTGAAGCGCAGCCCCGGGTAGTGCTCCAGGCGCGTGCTCAGCGGCTCCAGCGTCGGGGGCTCACCCAGGCGCAGGGACACCACGAAGCGCACCGGCTCGGGCTCGCGGCCGAGCAGCGCGTGCAGCGTCGTTCCCGCCTGGCGCAGCGCGAGGTCGAGCGCCGCCGACTCGTACGCCCACAGCCGGTAGTTGCGCGAGACCTCCCGTTGGGGGGGCTGCGGGAACAGCTCGAGCTCCCGCAGGCGCTCCGCGAAGGAGGCCACCGTGAAGCGGCCCTTCAGCGGCAGCGTTTGCCCAGCGGCTTGGAAGTCGGCGAGCAGGATCGCGTGGTCCACCCCGTCGTAGGTGACGTCTTCCCCGAGCCCCTCCTCGCCCGCGCCGCTCAGCCGGATCACCGTCGAGACCCGCTCGAACTCGCTCGACACCTTCGCGCTCAGGGGCTCCAGCGCGTAGCCGTCGATCTCCACCGCCAGCCCCGCCAGCAGCTCCCAGGTGCTTGGTTGGGGGAGGGCCGGCCCGGGTGGGCGGGCCTGCAGACCCCCTCCCGCCGAGCTCCCCTCGTGTGAGCTCACGGCGCGCCCTCGCTCTCCAGGCGCGCCACCAGGTCCTCCAGCCGCAGCTCCTCCAGAGCGCCCCCCACCGCCTCCAGCTCCCCCGCGCAGCGCTCGATCAGCTCCTTGCCCTCCTTCACGAGCCCGAGCGTATCGGTCAGGCTCGCCTCGCCCGCGTCCAGCCGGCGGATGATCTCTTCCACCCGCGCCACGTTGGCCTCGTAGCTCGGCTTGCCCGGCGCCTGCTCGATTGGGGGCCCCTCCATGGAGGGCTCTCCGCTGCTCACGATCCCTCCTCGATCCGCGCTCCGACCGTGCCGTCCGCGAATCGCAGCCGCACCTGCGCCTGGGCGCGCGCACGCGCGGCGCTCGGGAGCGGCTCTCCTGTGGGGCTCTGCACCAGCGCGTACCCCCGCTCCAGCGTCCGCTGCGGATCGTGCGCTGCGAGCGCCATCGCCAGACGCTCGAGCTCCCGCGGGCGCCTGCGCCGGCAGTCGCCGGCCGCCGCGTCCGCCTTGCGCGCCAACACCACCCCCCGCCGTTGTGTCAGCCTCAGCTCCTCCTCCGTCCGCCGGCGCGCAGCCGCACGGATCTCGCGCAGCTGTTGGTGCAGGCGCCGGCGCTGGCGTGCCAACTGCTCCGTCGGCGCGCGCGAGAGCGCCGCCAGCGCGCGCGCCCGCCCGAGCACCGCGCGGCGGCCGTGGTCCTGCAGGCGCACCGCGGCTGCGCGCAGGTGGACGCGCGCCTGCGCGCAATCCACCCCCACCGCCTCGTGTGCCGCGTGGGTAGGGGTGGAGCAGCTCACCGCCGCCACGTCGTCCAGCAGCGTGCGGTCGGTGTGGTGGCCCACCGAGGCGATCACCGGCACCCCCAGCAGCGCCACCGTGCGGCACAGCGTCTCGTCGCAGAAGCACCACAGGTCCGCCAGCGAGCCCCCGCCGCGCGCGACGATCGCCACGTCCACTCCGCCCACCGCCGCGAGGTCCTGCAGCGCCAGCGTGATCGCGCCCGCCGCGTGACGGTCCTGGACCGGGGCGAAGCCCCACACCACCCTGCCCGCCCAACCGCGCCGGCGCAGGCCCGCCAGGATGTCCTCGCGCGCCTTGCCGCCCTCGCCCGTCACCACTCCGATCGTGCGCGGCAGCTGCGGCCGCGGCAGGCGCTGCTGGCGCTCCAGCAGCCCCTCCGCCGCCAGCGCCTTGCGCAGGCGCTCGATCCGCGCGAGCAGGTCTCCCTCCCCGGCCACCCGCAGGTCGCTCACCGCGAAGCTGAAGCTCGGCGAGGCGCTCGCGCTGCCGGGGTAGTAGTCGCAGCCGCCCGCCACTACCACCTGCATCCCCTCCCGCACCGTCCCCGCGCGGCGCACCATCGCCTCCCAGTCCTCCTTCCACGCCGCGCACGCGATCGCGCCGTGCGCGTCGCGCAGCTCGAAGTACACCCGCGCCCGCGACGGGCGCAGGTCCGCGAGCTCCCCCACGATCTGCACCCGCGCGAACTCGCGCAGCAGTGCGCGCAGCGCCACCGCGTACTCGCCGACGCCGAACGGGCCCGCCAGCGCGCTGCCCGGAATCCCGGC
>JBOGYA010000228.1:0-4875 GCA_050696515.1 Solirubrobacteraceae bacterium | reverse complement strand
GTACGTCCTCAACGACGAGCACGTCGCCGTCCTCGTCGCCACGACCGCTCGCGAGCACGAGCGCTCCGGGCGCTTCGCCGCCGGCGAGGAGGTCGTGTTCTCGTTCGCCTTCGAGAACGTGCTCGCCCCCGGCCGCTACAGCCCGCTGCTGACGCTCGCCCACCGCGGCACCGGCCTCGACCTGATGGACCGCTTCGAGGGCTCCTTCTCGTTCGTCGTCACCGGACCCGAAGCGATGGGCGGGCTGGTCGACCTGCCGGTCGAGGTCGCCGTCACCCGCGACTCCTCAGCGCTCTCCCAGCGGGTGGGCGCGTGAGCCGGCCTCTGCGCAAGCGGCTGCCTGTGGGCCTCCCTGGTCGGGCGCGTTGCGCGCCGCCGCCGGGTAGGAGGCCCGGCGCCCATGCGCCGGTTTGCGCCACCACTCACGTGGACGATCCCCAATGAACGCTGAGGCCATTCCGGGCGCTCGGGAGGATTCGCCCTACGCGGGGCTCGGTCGGCCGATCAAGGGGCCGCGCGCGCTCACCGACGACTGGGCGCGCTTCTGGCACCTCACCTACAACATCGCGCGTAACGAATTCAAATTGAAGTTCTTCGGCTCCGCGCTCGGCTACGTCTGGCAGGTGATGAAGCCGCTGCTGCTGTTCGGGGTGTTGTACGTCTTCTTCGTCCTGATCGCCCACGTCGGGCGCGGGGGCAAGCCCGACGAACAGTTCTACGGCGTGCAGCTGCTGGGCTCGATCGTGCTGTTCACCTTCTTTGGGGAAGCGACCGGCGGCGCGGTGCGCTCCGTCGTGGACCGCGAGAACCTCGTGCGCAAGATCCAGTTCCCGCGGCTGGTGATCCCGCTCTCGATCGTGCTGCTGTGCTTTTTCAACCTGATGCTGAACCTCGTCGTGGTGCTGGCCTTCGCGCTCCTCTCCGGGGTTCACCCGATGCTCAGCTGGCTCGAGCTGCCGCTGATCCTCCTGATGCTGATCGTGTTCGCAACCGGCGTCGCGATGCTGCTCTCAGCGCTGTTTGTGAGCCTCCGCGACATCCAGCCGATCTGGGAAGTCTTCAGTCAGGTGCTCTTCTACGGCTCGCCGGTGATCATCCCGGTCGTCGCGGTCCGCGAAAAGCTCGTCCCTCACCACATGGCCCTGTTTCACATCTACGCGCTCAACCCGCTGGTGGCCGTCTTCCAGCAGTTCCGCCACGCGATGGTCACCCACGCCACGCCGAGCGCCGGTGAAACGATCGGCTCCTGGGCCGGGCTCTTGGGGCCGCTGGCGATCACCGCCGCGGTGTTCGCGCTGGGCTTCTGGGTATTCAACCGCTCGGCCCCGCAGGTCGCTGAGAACCTGTAGCGATCGCACGGCCGCTCAGCGGTCGGCTGATACCTGTCGGGCCGCCTGCTCGGGCGTGCGGGGCAGGCGCTCCGGGGCCAGGCCACGTCGCCGGTCGCCCAGGAGGCGCGCCGCGGCGGCAGCCAGGCGCGTCATGCGCCAGCCGGCGCCCACCCCCTCGTGGCGGCTGCCCACGTAGCGCAATGGCTTGGTCGCGATCATGTTCATCGAGACCCCGCCCCACACGTGGTTGAGCCAGGACAGATAGGCGTGGCGCGCCAAGCGGCTGCCACGCATCGCAAAGCCCAGTCTGCGCGCCCCTGTCCTCAACGCCGTCGCGCCGGGCTGGGCAGGCAGCTCGGCATCGCCGAAGAACGGGCGGTAGTGCGGCTCGGCCACCTCCGTCAGGAACCCCGCGCGCGTCGCCTCCCAGCGGTAGCGCAGCGCCCAGTGGGCGTGCTCGTAGCCCTCGTACTGCTCCACTCCCTCGTCATGCACGCCGTGCGGATCGCGCAGCGTCTTGAGCGTCTCGTTGACCATCAGCAGCCGCCCGCCGGGGCGCAGCACGCGGAACGCCTCGGTGAATGTGCGACGCAGGCTCGCAAGATCGTTGTGGTGGAGCACCTGGCAGCAGTACACGTAGTCGACGCTGCCGGAGGCCAGCGGCATGGCGTCCATCGAGCCCAGGATCCGCTCGAAGAAGACGTGACCGTCATCGATGAACCAATCGGCCGTGTACAGGCCCTGCAACTCGACCGTGGCGATATCTAGCGCAATCGTCCGCAGGCCGCGTTCGGCGAAGTGATTGGCGGCCCAGCATGTGTTCGAACCGACGTCCAGGATGCTCTGGCCGGGTTGGAATGGGATCGTGGTCAGGAGCTGGTGCATGGAGCGGGACTGCACATACCAGTAGCCGTCCTCGAGCTCGGGCAGCCGGCGGACCAGCTCACGGTCCCAGCCCCCCAGTCGCATCTGTTCGGCGAAACGCTCCAGGCCCGCGGCCTCGGCCGCGATGTGGACGGGCGGATCGTGCAGCAGCTCCGGCACCCCGCGGCGGATGGCGAACTCGGTAGCGCACGCCCGGCAGCGCAGGGAGCCCTCGCGGACCTCGCGATCGTCGCTGCGCTCGGCCCGCAGCCGCAAGGTGCCGTCGCACCGGCACGCCGGACAGCGTAGCTGTGCAGCGAGCTCGGCCTTCACGATCCTGCCCGGGACGGCGTGCGATCGATCCAGCCGGCCTGCTCTGGCCGTACTTGCTGGGCGTTTTCCATGGCAGGAGCAGCAGCCACCGCGTACGCGCCTAACGCGGCTCGGGCACAGCTTCGCTCGACATCTCGCTCACCCGCGGCCGCGCGACCCCCTCCAGGAACGCCTCCAGCGCGTCGATCCGCCGCTCCCACGCATACTGCGCGGCCGTCTCGATCCCGGCCCGCCCGAGGCGCGCGCGCAGCTCGGAGTCCGCGAGCATCCGCGCGAGCGCGTCCCGCACGGCGGCGGTGTCGGGCGCGGGCATCAGGCAGTTCTCGCCGTCCACGCAGAAGTCGCGGTTGCCGTGTGCGTCGGTGCAGACGACCGCGCCGCCAGTCGCCATCGACTCCAGCGGCGGCAGGCAGAAGCCCTCGTGCGTGGAGGTCTGCACGAGCACCGTCGCCTGCGCGAGCAGCTCGGCGACCTGCTCGTCGGTGGGGGACTCCACGTAGCGCATCCCGGGGTCGCTCGCGAGCTCGGGCTCGATCCCGAACATGCACAGCTCCGGCCGGGGCTCGGGCAGCGCGCGCCACGCGGCGAGCGTCAACGGGAGATTCTTCAACGGGTTCGAGCGCCCGAGCGCGAGCACCATGTCCGCGCGCCGCGGCACGTCCTCGCGCGGGCGGAACGTCTGCAGGTCGATCCCCGGCGGGATCAGCTCGGCGTCGAGGCCGAGCTCGCGCAGGCGCTCGCGGTTCCAGCCGGAGATCGTCATGTAGTGGAACTCAGGGCGGTATGAATCGATCACCGCGTGACGCACCGACTCGTCGTCGGGGTAGTAGGAGGTCTCGATGTCCTGCACGAAGTACACGGGAACGCCGCGCAGCACACTCGCGCGCCACACCGGCGCCGCCGTGTTCCACCACGTGGCGACCTTGATCGCGTCCACGTCGGCGAGCTCGGCGACCAGTTCGTCGTAGAACTCGAAGCTGTGCACGGGCACGCGCAGGTCGAACCACTCGGGGGGCTCCCCGAGCGTGTACAGCGCGACCTCGTGCCCGCGGGCGGCGAGCCGGTTGAGGTGCTCGAAGATGTCGCGATGGCCGCCGCCGACGCCGGTGTCCTCGGTGACGTAGGCCACGCGCAGCCGCCCCTCCGGCGTGCGCACCTCGCGCCCGTCGAAGAACTCCCCCCACCGCTCCCAGAAGGCTCGCTGGGAGGCGCGCTCGCGCTCGCCGACCTCGGTGCCGCGCGTGAGGGACTCGTGGTGGTAGAGGCTCGCCCCGGGGAAGTACATCACGCGCATCCCCGCCTGCCACGCGCGCAGGCACCAGTCGACGTCCTCGTAGGCCATCGGGTAGCGCTCGTCGAGCAGCCCGATCCGCTCGATCGCCGCGCGGCGCACGTACATGCACGCCCCCGTCACCGCCAACACAGGCCCCGGCATCGCCGCTGGGCCCCAATCGGCGGGCTTGAAGCGGTAGCGGTGGTCAAACCACTCCGGCGCCCCCGTGTTGCGCACGGTGCCCGCGAACTGGATGCGCCCGTCCGGGTACAGCAGCCGCGCGCCGACGATCGCCACGTCGTCCTCCTGGCGGGCCGCGTACTGCAGGCAGGCCAGCCAGCCCGTCCGCGCCTCCATGTCGGAGTTGAGCACCACCACATCGCGCTGCGGGTCGGTCGCGCGCAGGCCGCGGTTGACGTTGGCCGCGAAGCCCGCGTTGCGCTCGCCGGCGATGATCTCGATCCCCTCGATCGCTTCTAGCGCCGCCACGTGCTCGGACCCGCTCGCGTCGTCGGCCACGATGATCCGGGCCATGCCCGCGGGCACCGTGGCGTGGATGCTGCGCACGAGCTTCGCCACGTGCTCGGCGTCGCGGTAGCTTGCGATCACGATGCACACGGGCTCGCCGTGGTCGCGGTACCACGCCACCGCGCGGCGGTAGGCGTCGTGGTCCGGGCGCGAGCGCAGGTTCAGCCGGCGCTTCAACGGCGTGAGGCGCAGCGGCAGCGTGAGGGCGCGGAACAGCAGCGTGCGCCAACCCAGGTAGCGATAGGTCAGGTAGACGCGCCTGCGCAGTCCCGCCAGCGGGCCCCTGAGCCTGCCATCGAGATGCGCGCGCCCGCGAGCCGCCGAGTCCGCCGTCGATGCATGGGCCTCGGCGCCGTCGCCTGACGCTCTCGGGCGATGCCGAGGCCGATCGTTGTCGCTCACCACCTCAGATCGTCTTCATTCCAATGGTCCAACCGAGTGCCCCACCATGGGTGTTAGAGTCCACGCCCGCTGGCGATGGAGACCCATACGCTATCTACAACAAGGCAGCGTACCCCCAGTCGCTCGACGGCGGCCGTCGTGGGG
>JBOGYA010000227.1:0-4875 GCA_050696515.1 Solirubrobacteraceae bacterium | reverse complement strand
ACAGAACCTCTCCGGCACCGAGGGCGCTGAAGCCAGCGGCACGGTGGCGACGTTCACCGATCCAGATCTGTCGGCGACTGCAAGCGAGTACGCAGCAACGATCGAATGGGGCGACGGCAGCGAATCGACCGGCACAGTCAGCGGGACCGGCGGGAACTTCAGCGTGAGCGGTAGCCACACCTATGCCGAGGAGAACAACTACCCCATCACGGTCAGGATCAGCGACGTGGATAACGCGAGCAATACTGCGACGGCGACCTCGACGGCGACCATTTCCGATGCCCCGCTCTCGTCCGAATGCGCCACGCCCGCGACCACCCTGCAGGCGTTCGCAGGGCCGACAGCCACCTTCACCGACGCCGATCCAGGCGGGATGAGCTCGGATTACAACGCGACGGTCGAATGGGGCGACGGCAGCGAATCGACCGGCACGGTCAGCGTTGGCACGGGTCACGGGCCGTATACGGTCTCGGGCTCCCACACCTACAACTCCACCGGCCCGTTCACGATCACCACCACGATCACCGATGTCGGGGGAAGTAGGACGAGCGTGAGATGCGAAACGCTCGTCTTTGCGTTCCCGTCGGGCGGCGCGTTCGTGATCGGCGACAAGAACGCCGTGATCGGAAACGCAGTTACCTTCTGGAGCAGTAAATGGCGGGAAAAAAACTCGCTGAGCGAAACACCCGAACCACCGGCTGACTTCAAGGGGTTTGCTAACACGCCTGTCGCCCCGAGCTGCGGTGAAAACTGGACCGCGCGCCCGGGCAACAGCGGCCACCCGCCGAAACCGCCACTGCCCGCCTACATGGGAGTGATCGTGGCCAGCAAAGTCAGTCGGTCTGGCTCAACGATCTCCGGTAACGTCGTGCATATCGTCGTCGTCAAGACGAGTCCGGGGTACGACCCCAACCCCGGCCATGACGGTACGGGCACTGTGGTGGCACAGGTCTGCTGACCGACATCCGAGAAAGGGATTGTGGGGGGAGCGGGTGACTGCTCCCCCTACCTTCAGCCACCCTGGGCAACGCGACGCCACGCCGGTCAATGGTATCGGGCCTATGGGAGACTGCCTCCGTGCAGGCCAGCCGACTGAAGGTGGCGGTGGTGGGCCACGTCGAGTGGGTGCAGTTCGCGCGCGTGGCCGACGTCCCACGCGCCGGTGAGATCGTGCACGCGCGCGACTCCTTCGAGGAGCCCGCTGGCGGAGGAGCCGTCGCGGCTGTGCAGCTGGCTCGCCTGGCCGGCGAGGCGGTGCTGATCACCGCGCTGGGCGAAGACGAGCACGGCCGCCGCTCGGTGGCGCGCCTGCGCGAGCTCGGGGTCGATGTGTGGGCTGCCCCGCGCGCTGCCCCTACGCGCAACGCCGTGACGCTGGTGGACGACGCGGGGGAGCGCACGATCACCACCTTCGGTCCCCGCCTGCAGCCGGTGGGTGGCGACGGAGAGGTGCCGTGGAGTGAGCTGGAGCAGATGGACGCGGTCTACTTCACCGCCGGTGACCTCTGCGCTCTCCGCGCCGCGCGCGCCGCGCGCGTGCTGGTGGCCAGCCCGCGCGCGGAGGACGCCCTCGGGCATGGCGTGCCGCTGGACGCGCTGGTGCTGAGCGGCGATGACGCGATCGAGCGCGGCGAGGCCGCGCGCTCGCAGGCGGAGGCGGAGCTGACCGTGCTCACCGAGGGCGAGCGCGGCGGCACCTACCGGGGGCGCTCGGGTGCGTCGGGCGTGTGGCCGGCCGCCCTGCCGCCCGGCGATCCCGTGGACTCCTACGGCTGCGGGGACTCGTTCGCCGCGGGTCTCACCTATGGCCTCGGCACTGGCCTGGCAGTGGCGGACGCGCTGGCGCTGGCGGCCCGCTGCGGCGCGGTATGCCTTACCGGCCGCGGGCCGTATGAGCGTCAGCTGACCTTTCACCGGAGCGCCGACACCGCTGGTCCGCAGGCAACGCGGCGACCCTGAGCGGGTGGCGCCCGCGCTTCACATGGGCGGCGTCTGCCCTTCGAGCGGGTGGCGCCTGCTCCTCACCGGGAGGGCGGTGAGCCTGCGAGCAACGCGGCGGCCGCTGAGCACTCGCGGCCGGTGGCAGGAGCTTCGCTACCGTGTCGCCATGCCTGCGAGCGCGAGCGATAGCGCAGCACCCGTCCGCAAGATCGCGCTGCTGCGCGGCGTCAACGTGGGGGGCAACAACAAGGTCCCGATGGCGCACCTGCGCGAGCTGATGGGGGAGCTCGGCTACGAGGACGTGCGCACACACCTGCAGAGCGGCAACGCGGTGTTCACCGCGCCCGGGACGCCGCCGGAGCGGGCGGCGCAGGACATCGAAGGCCAGCTCACGCGCTCCCTTGGGCTCAATGTGCGGGTGCTCGTCCGCACGGCGCGGGAGCTCGCACGGGTGGTCGCCGCCAACCCGCTGCCCGAGGCGGTCTCCGAGCCCTCGCGGCTGCTCGTCACCTTCCTCTCCGCGGCGCCCGCTCCCGAGCTGCTGCGCGAGCTCGACCCGGCCGACTTCGAGCCCGACTGCTTCGGAGTTGGGGAGCGCGAGGTCTACGTGTGGTGCCCCGAAGGGGTGCGCACGATCACGCTCTCCTACGCCTTCTGGGAGAAGCGCTTCGGGGTTGTTGCGACGGCGCGCAACTGGAACACGGTCACCCGGCTGCTGGCGCTCGCGGAGGAGTAGGGCTTGCCTCGGGCATCCCATCCTGGTATGCTAAACGTATGTCGCAGATCGCGGTGCGTTTGACAGAGAGTGAGCTGCGGATGCTCGACTTGGCTGTGGCCGAGGGCGCGTTCCGCTCGCGGGCCGATGCCGTGCGTGCGGGGATCCGGCTGCTGGAGCACGAGTTGCGGGAGGCGCGCATCGCCAGCTCCTACCGTGTCGCCTACGCGGGAGCGTCGCTCACCGACGACGAGACCCGCGTGCTCGACGCAGCGGCAGCACTGGTCGGCGACGCGCTGGCGTGATCGCGCGCGGCGACGTCTGGGATGTTGACCTTGGCGCCATCGTCCGCCCTGTTGTGGTCGTGGCGCGCGAGACCGCGATTCCTGTGCTGGGTCGCCTCAACTGCATCGTGGTGACGGGCACGGGGCGAGGTCACCTCGCCGAGGTCGAGCTGTCGAAGGCACACGGCATGCGAGAGCCGAGCTTCGCCAACTGCGACTGGCTCGTAAATGTCGCCAAGAACCGCTTCGTTCGCCGTCGCGGCGAGCTCGACCCGTTCACCATACGCCGCCTCAACGCCGCCCTGGTACTCGCGCTGGGACTCGACACATAGGGATGCCGTCGGACGTGCAGCGCTCTCACCGCCCCGCCCTGCGCGAGAGCCACACGTACACGGTGCTCACGGTGGAGCCTTCGCGGAAGCTGACCTGGAAGACGAGCGGCACGCGCTTGACTGGCGGGCGGGGCACGTCGCTGAGGTAGATCGCTTCGCGGTAGGGGCGGTCGTACAGCTCGTACCAGGAGCCGAGCCGCAGGTAGGAGCCGGGGGCTAGCACGCGGGTGTTACGGGCGACGAGGAAGTAGCGGACCGCCGGTTTGACGGGCATCGTGGCGCCGTCCAGTTCGCCCTCGAGCAGGACGGTCCCGCCGCGTGGGATCAGCTGGGCGAGGCGGGCGTCGATCGCTTTGATCGGCCGGTAGGTGACGGCGTGTTCGTCGGGCTTGCCGTTGGCGGCCACCTTATCGCCGATCGCCGCCGCGGCGGCGATCCCGAGGAGGGTGAGGATCACGGAGCCGAGCGCGGCGATGCGGCGCGTGGGACGGGGCACCCCGCGCGCGGCCCAAGCGAGCGCGAGCCACAGCGCCCAGGCGAGCATGAGCCAGACAACCATGCCGACCTGGGAGCCCCACCACATCGTGTACCCCAGCGTTGCGGAGAGCAGGCGCGAGGTCGGCGTGGCGGCGGCGACAGAGGCCAGCGCGGGGCAGAGCACGAGCGCGAGGAGCGCCAGTGCCGCAACATCCCGGCGGCGGCGCAGCAGTGCGATGACTCCGACGAGCGCGAGCGCGGCGAGCATCGCGATCGTGGAGTCGGTGGCGAGCGCAGTGGGGGTGGAGCGGACTTCGTACTTGCGCTGCCAGCGGCTCGCCGGGGTGTGCAGCCACCAGGGCGTGATCCCGACGGCGCGCACGACGGCGTGCCAGCCGACATCGGAGCCGAGCGTGGGCTTGTGCTTGGTGGCGGCTTCGGCAACGAGCGTGAGGTTGCCGGGGTGTTCGGTGAGCTGCCCCGCGATCGTGGCGCTCCAGCAGGCGCACGCGATCAGCACGCTTGCAAGGCCCCATGCGAGCGTCGAGCGCCGCACGCGCGAGACCCCGCGCCGCCGCCGCACGATCCACTCGGCGGCAAGCCCGCCAAGGCCGACGGCCAGCAGTCCCAAGGTGGGGAGGAGGTAGGTGAGGTGTGTCTGTACGACGAAGTTCGCCACCAGCACGGTCAACGGGAGCAGGCGATACGCACCGCAGGCGAGCGACCAGCAGAGGAAGATCAGCAGCGTGAACGGGAACAGGCCGGCGGAGGGGTTCCACACGTCATGGAAGGTCTCGGCGGCGAGCGACTGGCACATGACCGCGATCGCGACCGCGGTCATCACCATCAGCGCTCGCCCTCCACGCCGGCGGGCGAGCGCGACGCAGCCGAGGATGCAGAGGGTGTTGACGGCGCCCATCGTCACGGTCATGCCGGCGTCGCTGCCTGCGTGGGCGGGGAGTGCGAGCAGCCAGAAGAGCATCGGCCCGAGGCTGTGGGTCACCTGCCCGGTGACTTCGCCCGCGAGCGTGTACTGGCCGACGAGCGGCATGTGCGAGGTGAGGACGTCGTGGGCGCGGGTGGCGATGATCCCGCGGTCGGCGACGGGAACCCAGCCGGCCTGCAA
>JBOGYA010000226.1:0-4883 GCA_050696515.1 Solirubrobacteraceae bacterium | reverse complement strand
GTCGTGGCGGGCCATGCCGCGCGCTCCTCGGGCGCGCGGGGTGGGTCGCACGCCGGGGTGGGAGGGCGGCCGCGGCGAGGAGGGCTCGCGGCGAGGAGACGAGGCCCGCCCGCGCGCGACCCCGCCCTGTTGTGGCGCGGTGGCGCGGGTGGCGGATGTGCGGCGGAGCGTGGCGGGGGCGCCGGGAGACGGGTGGTTGCGGTGCGCTGGCGTGCGGTGGCGGCGGCGTCGCCGTGAGGGTCGCGCTCGACGGGACAGGCGCGGGGGTGCTGGCGAGTGGCGGCGGAGAGGCGGTCGATGCACCCGAGTCCGCGCGCGACGGAGTGGCCTGCGATGGAGTGCCTGCTCGCGAGGGAGTGGCCTGCGACGGGCTTTCGGTAGCCCGCTTGTGGCTCCCGGCACCCTGCTGCGCGCGCGGTTCCGCGCCCTGCGGTTCCCTGTGCGAGGCGCCCTGCCGAGTGCTGGTCGCTGCGTTCTGGCGCGACTGTGTTGCTGCGCTCTTCCGTTCGTGGCTGCCACTGCCCTGCTGCGCGTGGGGTTCCGCGCGCTGCTTGTGGTGTCTGGTGCCCTGCGGTTCGTGGCTCACGGCGCCCTGCGCGTGAGCTTCTGCGTCCTGCGGTTCGTGGTGCCCGGCGTCCGGCTGTGCGTGGGCTTCAACGCCCTGTCCTTCGTGCCCGGCGCCCTGCTGCGGGGGAGGTTCTGCGCTCTGCGGTTCCCCCTGCGCTGCGTCCTGCCGCGACTGGGCTTCTGGGTCCTGCGGTTCGTGGTGCCCGGCGCCCTGCTGTGCGTGAGCTTCCATCCCCTGTTCGCGACTCCCTTGAGCCTGTGCGTGGTGTAGCCCGGCCGCGGCGGTGGGTGCGCCCATCAGGAGCGGTGCACAGCAGCCGAGGACGATGGCTACGGCCAGGCGCCGGCGTGGGCCGGTGGACGAGCGGCGTAGGTGCGTGGGACGCGCCGTCAATGCCCTGCGCCGATCAGCCGGAGTGAGCAGCATGTCCCCGCACGTGGGCGAGCGCCTCGTCGAGCGTGGGAAAGAGCGCGAATGCTTCGTCCATCCCCGCGAACTCGAAGATCTTCAGCACGTCGGTACGCGGGCACACGATCGCGAGGCGCTGATCGCCGTCGAGCCTCCGTTTGACGGCGACGAGCACGCCCAGCGCGGTCGAGTCCATGAAGGATGCGAGCGAGAGGTCGACGACGAGCCGGTCGAGCCCAGCCTGCAGCGAATCGATCAACATCCACTTCAAACGCGGGGCCGTCGAGAGATCGAGCTCCCCTTGGACCGCGATCACGCTCGTGCGCTCTTCGAGCTCCCGCTGCCAGATCCCGAACGCGGTCGAGCTCGGGTGTGAACGGGCGGATGTCTCGATTCGACTGGGCATCGTGGTCACCGTGTACGCGCTGGCGGGGTCCACGACCTTCGGCGCGCGACCCCACGCAATACGCACGCGCGTGCAAGATGATCTTCGGCCGCAGCCGATCCGCGCTGACGCGGGCGCCGGATAATCGAACAAGCGTCCAGCGGGAGCTCGAACGCCGGCCGTGGGGCGCGCCGCGTCCGCACTCTACGCTTCGCGCCATGCGTCAAGTTGAGCGAGGAGTGGTGGCCGCCGGCCATCCGCTGACGGCGGAGGCGGGGGCGCGAGTGCTGCGCGAAGGCGGCAACGCCGTCGACGCGGCGGTGGCCGCGATGCTGACGTCCTTCGTCGCGGAGCCGCTGCTGACGGGTCTCGGCGCGGGGGGCTATCTGCTGGTGGCCGGCCCGGGGTGGAAGCCCGCGCTGCTGGACTTCTTCGGGGAGGCGCCCGCGCGGGCGCAGGACGGCTCGGCGGCCGAGCTGCAGGCGATCGACGTGTCTTTCGGGGACGCGGTGCAGGTGTTCCACATCGGGCCGGCCTCCTGCGGGGTGTACGGGACGCCGGCGGGGGTGTGCGAGGCGATCGCGCGGTGGGGCACCGCGCCGCTGGCGGAGCTGGCGGCGCCGGCGGGGCGCCTGGCGCGGGCGGGGGTGGCGCTGAACGCCGGGCAGGCGTACGTGGCGGAGATCCTCGCCGAGCTGCTTGTCTCGACCAAGGAGTGCGCGGCGTTGTGGGCGCCCGCGGGCCACGTGCTGCGCGAGGGCGAGGTGCTGCGCAACCCCGAGCTCGCGGACGCGCTCGGGCGCCTGGGCCGGGAGGGCGCGGAGCCTTTCTACCATGGGGACGTGGCGGCGGCGGTCAGCGCGTGGGTCGGCGAACGCGGGGGCTCGGTCACGCGCGCGGCGCTCGGCGGCTACCGGGCGCTACCGCGAGAGCCGGTGCGGATGGGCTACCGCGACCGGCTGCTGCTGACCAACCCGCCGCCGTCCGCCGGGGGCACGCTGCTGGCGTACGCGCTGGGGCTGCTGGACCGGCGCCCGGGCCCGCCCGCGCTCGTGGAGATCGTGGCGGCGATGGAGGCGGCGCAAGCCGAGCGCACCCCGGAGTTCGTGGAGGGGCTCGCCGAGGAGGGCTTCCTGGAGCGGTTCCTCGCGGGACGTCTGGGCCCCGGCGGCTCGGCCGCGGGGCGCTCGAGCGGACGGCTCGGCGCCACCACCCACATCTCCGTCCTCGACGGCGAGGGGCGGGCGTGCAGCGTGACGTGCACGAACGGCGAGGGCTCGGGGGTCGTGGTGCCGGGGACGGGGATCCACGTGAACAACATCATGGGCGAGCAGGACCTCAACCCGCTGGGCTTCCACCGCCACCCGGCGGGGCGCAGGATGCCGAGCATGATGGCGCCCTCGGTGGTGACGCGGGCGGGGGAGGTGGAGCTGGTGCTCGGCAGCGCGGGCTCCAACCGGATCCGCTCGGCCCTGCTGCAGACGATCGTGGGAGTGGTCGACCACGGCCTCGACGCCGCCGCGGCGGTGCGCGCCCCGCGGGTGCACTTCGAGGACGGGGTGGTGTATGCGGAGCCGGGGATCGACGCGCCCGCGCTCACGGCGGAGGGCCGGCGGGTGGTGGGCTTCCATGAGCTCAACCTGTTCTTCGGCGGGGTACAGGCGGTGCAGCGCCGCGGAGGGGTGCTGCTCGGCGCGGGCGACCCCCGCCGCGGCGGTGTGGCGGTGGCGGCGTGAGCGGCCATGGCGTTCCCGCCGGCGGCCGAGGCGGCGGATGCTCTGCGAAGCTCGCGCGACCGGCGGGCGTGGCGGCCGGGGTGAGGCGGGTGGAGGGCGCGCGCGGTGGCGTGGGTCACGCTACTCGCCCGCGAGTAACAAGCGCGACGGCCGCCCTGCTCGCGGCGTCCGTCGTCGCGGTCCTCGCGGCCCTACTCGCGGGCTGCGGCGCGAGCGTGGAGCTGCCCGACCTGTTCGTGGTGCAGCGCTCGGGCAGCGTGCGGGGCGCGCCCCTGACGCTGGTGGTCAACGAAGGCGGGTCGGTCCGCTGTGGTCGAGGACCCGTCCGCCCCACTGGCCGAGGCGCCACGCGGCAGCTGAGCGACCCCCAGCTGGTGGAGGCGCGGGGGCTCTCCGAAGAACTGCAGGGCCCCTCCGCCAAGCACCTCACGCTGCCCCCGCGGCCGGGCTCGGTGTTCCGCTACTACGTGCGCGACGCCGAAGGCGCAGTGCGGTTCGCCGACAACTCCGCGGGCCAGCCCTCGGTGCTGCGCCACCTGGCGTACTTCGTGCTGGAAGTGGCGGAGAAGGTGTGCGGGCTGGCGGTGTGAGGCGGCATCGGTGGGATCGCGGCATTCACTCGGGCGTGGGCGAGCGCTAGCTGCGCTCGGAGCCTTGGTAGGCGGGCAGGGCTTGGACCCCGGCGCCAGGCCGTCGCGCGGAGGGCGCCGAAAGGGAGGGAGGGGCCGGACCTGAGGGGCCGCCCTACCCGAAGCGCACCTTCCCGTTGGATTGCGCGTGCGCCCGAGCGCGCTCGACCAGCTCCATGCGCTTGATGGCGGCGCGGAAGAGCGCCGTGAGCAGGTGCAGGCGCGCGTTCTCGGAGCGCAGCTCAAGGAGCTCCTGCTTGGCGTCGGCGCCGAACTCCACCGTGGCGGCCATGCGGTAGGCGTCGAGCGCCTCGATCTCCTCCGCCGTGAGCGCGTTGTCGGTCGCTTGCTCAACCAGTTCGGCATACAGCTCGCGGGTGGCGCGCACCACCTCGGCGTCGGCCGGCTCGTCGTGCTCGTCGAGGAACTCCACGACGCCCGCCGGGTAGGGGAGGTCGTCTTGGCGCTCGAGCAGGCGAAACGGCCGGGTGCCGCGCACGAGGATGTTCATGCGCCCGTCCTCCAGGCGCTCGAGCACCTGCTCGACGGTGCAGGCGCAGCCGACCGGCTTGAGCTCGTCGTCGGCCATCCACACGATCCCGAACTCACGCTCCTCCTGCAGGCACTCCTCGATCATCGTGCGGTAGCGGTCCTCGAAGATATGTAGGGGCACGTTCTCGGTCGGCAGCGCCACGATGCCGAGCGGGAAGAGCGGGAACCCACGGTGCAGCCGGTCTGCCATAGGCAGAGTCTAAGGGGATGAACCGTCTGGGGGTGGTGAACCCCCGTGGCCGGGGTAATGATCAGTACCCAGCGCCCTTGCGCGCGGAGAGCATCAGGTTGTAGAAGATCGCGGGGGGCAGCCGCGACTCCAGCAGGCGGCGGTCGAGCTCCTGCAGCACGAGGTAGCCGCGGTAGGCGTACTGGCGCCACGCCCAGGGGACGTCCGCGGGCTCGGCGGTCGCCTCCAGCGTGCGGTTGGTCCAGCCGAACCAGTTGGCGAAGAGCTCCTCGCCGCTCACGCGCACCTGCTCGAGGCCGGCCCCGCGCGCGAGCTCGCGCAGCTCGCCGGGGGCGAAGGCGTGCACGTCGACGACGCTCTCGAGCGCCGCATCGGGCGCGCCGCCCTCGGCCGGCGGCGCGGGACGCGCTCGCAG
>JBOGYA010000225.1:0-4892 GCA_050696515.1 Solirubrobacteraceae bacterium | reverse complement strand
GCCCTCACCCCTCACGGACGATCCGGCGTCCGCCGCGGAGCGATCCAGCGTACGCCGCCGGCAAAGCCCGGAACGCTTTCACCCCGTCGGAGTGAGGGTCGCTCACCCGCCGCGCGGTTAGCGTGCCCGACACATGCGCTTCCACGCGAGGATGCACGCCCGCCACGGCGCGATGCGCGCCACTCGACTGCTGCCGCCGGTGCTGGTCGCCTCCCTGACGCTGTCCTTCGTGCTCGCGGGGTGCGGCGAAACCGAACAGGCGAAGGCCGAAAAGACGGTCTGCGAAGCCAAGCAGGAAATCGGTGCGAGCGTGCAAAGCTTGCAGAGCTTGACGATCTCAAACGCCAGCGTCAGCACCGTCCAAAATGACGTCAAAGCGATCAGTGAAGGGCTGAAGAAGATTCAGGGAGCGCAGGACCAGTTGAGCAGCACCCGCAGGGCACAGGTCGAAAAGGCGAACGCGGAACTGTCGGCGGAGCTGAACAGCCTCTCGCACGAACTGACCACCCTGACGCTCCCCGAAGCGCTGACGAAGGTCACCGGGGCCGCCGAAAAGCTCGCCGCGAGCTACAAACAGGCCTTCGCGCCGATCGAATGCTGACTAGGACCCGGCAGCGTCCTCCCTGCCACGGTCTTCCGCGCCGCGCGCCGCCGCCCTGCCGCCCGGGTCGCCCCCGGTGCCGCGCAGGATATACGCGAACGCGACCGCGATCAGACCGCCGGCGAACGGGCCGGCGAGATACACCCAGTAGTGGCTGAAGTTCCCCAGCACCAGATCCGGCCCCAGTGAGCGCGCCGGGTTCATCGAGGCGCCGCTGATCGGGCTCGCCCACAGGCCCGCGAGCACGATGTAGCCGCCGACTCCGACGGCCGCGAGCGCCCCGACGTTCTGCGCCCTGGAGGCCGTCCCGAGGATCGTGCTGAGGAGCCCCGCGGTGAGCACCAGCTCGATCAGCAACGCCTGCCAGTCGTGCACACCCGGGCCGGGCTCGGTTGCACCCAGCATCCCCACCTTGCCGAAGACCGCCGCGAGGAACAGGCACGCGAGCGTCGCACCGAGCACCTGCGCCACGATGTAGCCGGGCACGCGCCGCGACGGAAAGTCGCCGCGCAGCCAGAACATGACGCTGACCACCGGGTTCAGGTGCGCGCCCCCGACCGCGCCCATGAAGAGGATCACCGCCAGCACGGTCAGCCCCGGCGCGGTCACCGCCGCGTTCCGCGAGATGGCGCCGTGGCTGACGGCGCCCACGACCCCGCCGCCCGCACCGGCGAGCACCAGCAGGAACGTCCCAAGGATCTCCGAGAACAGCCGCCGCCACTCGTGCGCGGGATCGTCGAAGTCGAACACCCGCGGACCCTCCAGCGCGAGCAGGCGCGCCCTGACCTCACCGGCGTGCCGCTCGGCGCTCACGTCGGCGCTTCGTCCGCCTGTGCCGGCACCTCCCCCGGCCCCCGCTCCCGCGCGATCTGGCGGCGCAGCGCGAACACGCCGACGACGGCCAGCACGAGCTCCACGAGCAGCGGGATCGTCTGGCCCGGGGTGCGCGTGGGCCCGAGCGTGGCGATCAGCAGCACGATCGCGGCCACGCCGGCAGCGAACCAGCCGGGGTGGCGCTCCAGCGGCTCAGCGATCAGCTCCCGCAGGCGCACGGCCCACCGCATCGGGCCGGCGAGCCAGCCGGCGAAGATGAACACGGCGCCGGTGATCAACAGCCACAGCGCACGGCTGCGCCAGCCGGCGGTGGCGATCTCCAGGACTTCGCGCATCGCGGGACGGACGCCTTCGTTCTGCACGAGGTTGCTCACCACGTAGGACTCGACCCAGCGGCGCAGCACGAGCGCCACGAGCGCCCCGGCGATGATCCCCACGCCGATTTCGACCAGCACCCGCCGACGGTAGCCGGCGGCGAGCGCGAGCGCCCCCAGGTACATCAGCACCACGAGCAGCGGGAGGATGAAGCTGAGGTCGCGCAGGCCCTTCACGCCATCCTGGGCGAGGCTCAGCTGACTGGAGCGCAGCAGCACGAGCCGGCGCCGGTTGGATGGCAGTTTCGCACCGATTTCGCTGCCCACGCCCAGCCGCGCGCCGAGCCTGTCGAGCAGCGCTTCCAGGTTGATGCTGACCACGCCCCCGGATGTGGAGAGGGTTTTCCCGCCACCGTTCAGGATTACGATCACCTGTTCGTGCGTCAGATGGTTTGCGCGACCCCACAGTTCCTGCACGGCGGGGACCGTGAGCGCCCGGTCGATCGCCTGGGGCACGACCTGGGCCGCCGCGGTGGAGAGCGCGGGCGCCAGCGGCGCGAGCGCGTGGGGGAGCTTTTCGGCGGCCAGGTTCTGGACGTTGACGACACTCAGCAGGCGTTCGGAGAGGTCGTTGGCGACCAGTTCGCGAATCTCTTCGTTCTGCAGCAGCCGCACGCTGGTCTGCGTCCAGCCGTCGGTGTCGATGATCTGCGCGCGGATCCAGGTCGCCATGATCGCGAACACGAGCAGGACGCTGGCCAGCACCACCAGCGCGCGCACGCGCATCCACCCCGGAGGGTGCCGCCTCGGCTTAACCGCTCCGCCGGTGGAGGCCCCCGTGTCGCGGGACGGGCTCGATCCGGTGGGATCCGCGCTCGTCATCCGTCACGCAGCCTAACGCTGCCGAGGTGATCCGGCATCGCCCGCGGAGGGTGGTCCTTCCGGGCCATGGGGCGCCCTGGCGGGCGCGGTAGACTGGCCTCCTCTCAGCGCCGCCCTGCCCATGGCGAAGCCGAGCACGACCACACCCCCCGACGTCTCGCTGCGGCGGATGCTGCTGCCGTTGGCCTTGACGCAGTTCGTCGCGAGCTTCGCCGGGTCGAGCATGAACGTTTCGATCAGCAGCATCAGCGAAGACATCGGGACGACCGTGCACGGCGTGCAGACCGCGATCACGCTGTTCCTGCTGTGCATGGCGGCGCTGATGATCCCGGGCAGCAAGCTGACAGATCTGCTGGGGCGCAAGCGGTGCCTGATCGGAGGTCTCACCGTGTACGGCACGGGCGCGGTCGTGGCGGCGCTCGCCCCCGCTCTGGGGGTGCTGATCCTCGGCTACTCGGCGCTCGAGGGCGTCGGCTCCGCCCTGATGATCCCGCCGATCTACATCCTGGCGACCATGTTCTTCGACGATTTGCAGTCGCGCGCGAAGGCCTTCGGCGTGATCAGCGGGATGGGCGGCGTCGGGGCCGCGGCGGGACCGCTGATCGGCGGTCTGATCACGACGGCGATCAGCTGGCGGGTCACCTTCCTGCTGCAGGCCGCGGTCGTCGGCCTGGTCGTCCTACTCAGCCGTGGGCTCGCCGATCCGCTGCCGGCTGACAGGAGCAGGCGCTTCGATACGGCAGGCGGCGTGCTGTCGGCGGCGGGCATGTTCTTCGTGGTGATCGCGATCCTGCAAATCGGCATCAACGGGTTGCTCGTGGCCGTCTTCATGGCGCTCGGGGCGAGCCTCTTGTTGTGGTTTTTCCTGCACATCCGCTCGCTGGAGCGCCGTGGCGTCGAGCCGCTGCTGTCCACGGGCCTGTTTCGCAACCGCACGTCAAACCTCGCGATGGTCACGCAGAACGTCCAGTGGCTGATGCTGATGGGCAGCGCGTTCGTGTGCTCGGTCTACCTGCAGGTCGTGCGGGGCTACAGCGCGATCGACACGGGCCTCGTCTTCACCGCGGCCACGGCTGGGATTCTGGTGTCCTCGCTCGCCGCCGAACGGCTCGCCAAGCGCCACGCCCAGCGCACGCTGATCCGTGTGGGCTTCCTGATCGCCCTCGCCGGCATCGGGCTGCTGCTGGCGCTGGTGCGATCCACCTCCGGCGTCCTGACGTTCGTGCCCGGGCTGCTGCTCATCGGTCTCGGGATCGGCGCGATGCTCACACCATCGGTCAACCTCGTGCAGTCGAGCTTCCCGGAGGAGCGCCAGGGCGAGATCTCGGGGCTCTCCCGCGCCGTCTCCAACCTCGGCTCCTCGCTGGGCACGGCGATCGCCGGCACGATCCTCGTCTCGGCGGCCGCTAGCGGCAACCACTCCTACGCGCTGGCGATGGGAGCGCTGGCGTTGATCGGGCTCGGCGGCCTCGCGGCGGCCATGTTCCTGCCGACCAATCCCGTGCCGCAGCGGGATTGAGCCGCCCGAGGAGCGAGGTGAGCACCGCAGGGCAGACCGCCGGTCGCGAGGACCCCAGCGAGCGGCCGCCGGAATACCGCTACGGCGCCGTGCTCCTGCTGACGCTGCTCTCGCTGGTGTTCGTGATCGTGGCGCCGAGCGCGGACTGGTCGCGCGCCGTGGCCCTCCTGATCGAGAGCGCGGCGCTGCTCGTCGCGGTCGGCACGGCACGCGCGCCGCGCGCCGTCCGTCGCAGGAGAACTGAGGTTGGTGGCCTGCTCGCGATCGTCGTCGTCTTCGCCGTCACCCTCTCCGCGGTACGCGAGCTCGACTTCCTGTTGAGCGGTCTGATCGCAGGAGCGATTCCGGTCGCCATCGTCGGCGGGCTGTTGAGCCTCGTCCGGGAACGGGGCGTAACGCTGCAGGCGGTCGCGGGCGCGCTGGCCATCTACCTCACGGTCGGGCTCATGTTCGCGTGGCTGATCGGCTTCGTCGCCCGGCTCGGCAGCACCCCCTACTTCGCGCAGGGCATCGACGGCACCGAGAGCGATCGCGTCTACTACAGCTTCACTGTTCTGACGACGACGGGGTTCGGCGACTTCACCGCGGCCACGCACCTCGGTCGCGCGCTGGCGGTCATCGAGATGCTCGTCGGTCAGATCTACCTCGTCACCGTCATCGGCGTGCTCGTCGGCAACTTCGTGGGCCGGCAGCGGTCGTGACGCTAGGCTAGGCGACCGCACCCCCGCCGCGAGTCGCGGCG
>JBOGYA010000224.1:0-4917 GCA_050696515.1 Solirubrobacteraceae bacterium | reverse complement strand
CTACAGTCCATGACGCGGCTACCGCGTCTTCTTCGAGTTCCAACACACCTTGAAGTTGATCACGCGGTGGCCGCATCCATGATCACGACACGCCGCCCAGGATCACACACTGCGGCTGCCGTACTAGGCACAGGACGCCGTTCGGAATGACGTCGCGCCGACTGCGTGGGCGGGCAGCCTCACCAAGGGCAGCTTGGGCAGGCTGCTCGGCTGAGCCTCAGGGTCATCCACGCCCTGGAGCGCGGGCGAGCCTCCGCACCCCCACCCGCAAACGATCCCGGCGCTGGCGACAGCCTTGCTTAGCAGCCAGGAGCGCCCCAACCTCTCGACCTTGATGCGGCTGGCGGAGGCCTGCGGAGAGGCCCGCCGCAGGGAACCATGAATCTTGCGATGCTGTCATGATCGTGGCGCTGGGCGCCCGCAGGCGACTCAAACAGGATCACCAAGGACGGCGAGAAGCGCACCGTCCTGACCGCGGCGACCCGTCGACGCACCGGGCCCGCGGAAGTTTCGCTCCGTCCCGAGCCATGATCAGCGTAACGATGATGTGGCCAGGCGCGATTGGTCGGTGAGGGGTGGCCAGAAAAGACACCACATTGCTTTCGACGAGCCGACTTCTGGGCGAGATGATCTTTTTCACCACCTTCGGCACATTGATTCAGCGGCGGAGAGACGGGACGGACAGACGGTTAGGTTCCCCAGCCCGAGTCGAGGGTGACACTCTCCGTCTGCCGAACGGGACTGAAGGGCGGGTAGGAGACTACGTAGAGCATAGGTCTCCCCACGGCGCCCCCCGAATGACGGCGGTGATTGATGTCGTTCATCCGTTCATGCCAGGCGCGAGCGTCGCCGACGACCACATCGAGGTGACCTGCGTGCCAACCCAACGGGTGGGAAACCCGGAGGTCACAACGCCAGCCCGCATTCCACGATGTCGACGGCCCTTACGCTGGTAGCAGGAGGGCGATTTCCCGAGGCAGTATCCGAGGCGTTGCGGTTGGTCGAACAACGGGCGCAATCGCTTACTGCAAGCGACGACTCCGATCCGGCGCGATGGAGTCGGTGTTCGGCGCAAGGCCACCGCAACTTGATATCACGACGACAACGGGGCGGGTGGCTGAAGACGAGCGTGAGGGCTTCCACCTGTTATTCACCCGGCGCTCTGCTCGGGTTTCGAAATTCGCACCATTCCGCTAGGGATCTCCCCCCTGAATTGGACGGGTATTGGAGTATCTGACGGTAGCGAGCATGCTGATGCGTCGCCTGGACCGTGCCGAGCGCAGGCTGAGACAACCCCCAGATTCTGCGCCGCTTGGGCGAACGCGGTTTCCACCCAGGCTAGGGCAACTGCATCATGGTGACGGGCCGTCTGATTCAAGATGACACTGGTCATCCTGAGGCGAAGAATTTCAGCAGGAGCCTATTGACCTCGGCGGGGCGTTCGAGGTAGCCGAAATGCCCGCAGCCCTCGATCTCCTCGTATCGCGCCCCTGGGATCGCGCCGGCCACCTCACGTCCCAGGTATGATGGAATCATCAGGTCGTCGGCGAAACCGATCACTAGGCTCGGCACCCTGATCCTGCCGTAGGCGACCAGCCGGTCGGGGAAGTCCTCCACCTCCAGCTGAGCCCGCACACCGGCGCTGATGCTGGATCCGGAGAACTCGAACAAATCGAGCCACTCCTGCACCGCTAGGCGATTATTGAGCGTCTCCGGCGACAGATTTAGCAACGCAGTGATCGCGGCATAGTACGTCGGCGGCAGAACGATCCGCGCGTCGTACAAGGCACGCTCTCCCGCCGACAGTCTGGACTGCACGAGGTTAGTCCGCCCGTGTGCAGCCATCATCACCGCCTGCGATACAAGATCCGGCCGCGTCAACGCCAGCTCCTGCACAATCCGGGATCCCAACGAGGTACCGACCACCCGCGCGGGTCCGTCACCCAGGTGTTCGATCAACGCCGCAGCGTCGGCCACCAGGTCATCGATGGTTATACCGGTGGCGCACTCGTCCGAGGGCGTGATACCACGGTTGTCGACGGTGGCCACTCGGTAGCCGGCCGCGACCAGTTCCGGGACCTGGTGCAGCTGCCACACCCGGCCAGGGCTACCCGTCCCCATCACCAGCACCACCAGCGCACCGGAGCCCGTCAGCTGGTAGCTGAGTTGAATGCCATTGAGCCCGACGATCGGCATGATCCTCCTTCGTCACCAGCACCTCGAAGAACAATTTATGACGCTCTCGCTCAATGATGCGCCTCGCGGCCAGCGTGCGGGCGCGGCATGCGCCCGTGTTGTGGTTAGCCTGCTTGTCTTCTCCTCGACGCCAATTTCGCAAGCGGGTGCGTTGGGACACCCATCTCTGCCATCCGGCGGACGTAGCTCTGATAGTGACGTTGCGCCTGGCCGAGGCGTCCCGCGTCGAGCAAGACGGCGACAAGGCTGAGATGCGCCTCCTCGTCATAGGGATCCTGCTCGAGCAGGCGCAGCGTGTACCGGACGACCGCGTCGGTATCACCTTCGTCGCGCAACCGTGCAGCCAATGCCCGAAGCAGGGCGATATAAACCGTCCGGACCTCTTCGGCCAGCGCGCGGGTCCACTCCTGGTAGGGGTCGTCTTCGAGGAAATCTCCGGTATGGGCAGCGACAGCGGCCACGAGTCGCGCGGTTGCATCCGGCGCTTTGGCTCGGTCCGCGCCGAGGGCAACGGTGGCTTGCGCGAGAAATTCCTCGACATCAATGCTGACCTGCGCACGGTTCAACGACACCGCGCCATCGCTGGTAACCAATGGATCTTCAGCTCCCGGGTGGAGCTGCAACACATCGCGAACCGTGGAGAGCAGCACGGAGAGACGATTTCCCGACACGGCCGGGGCGACCTCTGGCCACAACAGCTCCATTAGCTGATCACGCGGGGTTGGCCGGCGCCGCGCAACCAGGATCTTCAACAGGTCCCGGGCTTTCTTCGACTTCCATTCAACAGTCGGAATCGGGCTCCCGCCGCGGATGACCCGGAACACGCCGAGCGTTTGGATGGACACGGCGGGTGCGGAACGGACCAATACACCCAACGGTCCGGCGGCGCGGCGCGACTGGACATCGACGCCGTAATCCCGAAGCATCTGTTCCGCGAGGTGGGCGTCGACACGGGGGACAGGAGCGCCGATGCGAGCGGCCACGAGTCTGGTCGCGGCTTCCTCGAGACGACAACCCGTCTCCTGCCAGATGTCGATCGCCTCCTGCAGCGTGGTGGTATCCACGGCCGGATCGTTGGAGGCCAGCACGTCCAGGGTGATCGCCTCGGCGAGTCCTGGGTTGTCTCGTCGTTGCCGTGCGGCCACGGCAGCCCGTTTGGCGTCCGCCAAGGCATGCGGGCGGTCACCGCCCATCAACTGGACCCAGCCGCGCGCCAACAGTGCCGGTACCTTGCGCAGTCCTTCACCCAATTCCACGGCCCGGGTCGCAAGCTCCCGAGCGAGCGTCAAGTCATCAGCTGCACCGATACGCGCCAGACCGGTCAGTGCTGAACTGAGGCCGAACACGTCATGGTGAGGCTCAGCGAGGGTCAGGGCCTCCTCGTAGGCCGCCCGGGCTCGAACCAGATGACCCCTGGTCCGATGCAGATCACCGAGGCCACACAGTGGCCAGGCCAGAAATCGGGAGCCGATGCGCTGGAAGAGGTCGATAGCAGTGGTGAAGTCGCCAGCCGCTTCTTCCAACATCCCGAGGCGCCCGCAGGCGCGGCCACGGGTGGTTAGCGCATGGGCGATGAAGAACGGGTTCTCGCATCGCTCGCTGAGACTCAAGGCGATCTGGGCATCGGCCAGCGCGTGCCGCGGCCCGCCGGCCTCGAACTGGTGAAACGCTCGGCAAACCCGAGTCCACGTCAGGTGGAACAGGTCGGCGCTGGCCTCAGCGCTGCGCAAGGCCTCAGTGCAGTGAGCGTCGGCTTGCCGCCAGTCACCCTCGGACGCGGCTAGGAGCGCGAAAACGTTGTACACACTGGACCACGCCCGTTCCTCGCCGCACCGTCGGGCTGCCGCGCGCGCTTGGAGCGCCATCTTTCGCAGACCCGCGACGTCACCCGTCATCCGGTGAGTAGTCGCAGCTAGCGCCAGCATCCGCGTTTCGCCGACTGTGTCCTCCCGATTGAGCCGGGCCCGACGGGTCAGCTCTAATACCTTGGCGAACTCGCCCTGGGCGAAAGCGATCAGGCCCACCCGCCACGAGAGCTCAGCATCCAGCTCGTCTCGGCCGTAGCCGGCGCGCTGAAAGTACTGGAGTGCCTGCGCCCATTGTCCTCGTACCTGCTGCGCCTGCCCCAGAACTCGTTGGATCCGCGAATCGTCGAGGTACTCGGCCGGCAACTCAGCGGCGTGCAACACAGCGTCGAGTTGACCGCTGTCCACCATCGCACCACCATGATCGACCAGTATCGATGCGCACGCAGCGTAATCCCCTGCGGCTAATAGATGTCGCAAAGCGTCGCCCGGAGCCCCCCGCCCGATACAGTCGTCGGCCGCCGTCACGTGCAGTGCTTTGCGCTCACTTGCGGACGGCGCCGCCTCGTGCTCGAAGTAGTCACGCAACGGGCGCACGAGCGACCAGCTTGCGCTGTCCCCCCCGCTACGTCGCACGAGGCCCTGGCGGCTCAGCTCAGCGAGTACGGGCGCCGGATCATTAAGCCCGCGCGCGATCTCGATTGTGGACCTTACCTCCCCGAAGATCGCCAGCCTTCGTAACAGCTGTTGAACCCACTCGGGCGCGGCCCCGACGACCTCCTCGGCCAGATAGCCATGAAAACGCTCTCCCGGCTGAGATAGCCGGCCCACTGCGGCCAAGCGTTGATCCGCGTCAACCAACCGCAGCATCTCTACAGCGCTTTGGACCGCGGTAGGCCAACCGCCGGTGTGCTCC
>JBOGYA010000223.1:0-4952 GCA_050696515.1 Solirubrobacteraceae bacterium | reverse complement strand
CCCGAGGTGCACGCGCGGATCGCCCCCGCGCTCGCCAGCGTCGGCCTGGCCGAGCGCGCCGACGAGAAGGTCAAGAAGTACTCGCTCGGGATGCGCCAGCGCCTCGGGGTGGCGCGCTGCCTGTTGGCCGACCCGCTGCTGCTGATCCTCGACGAGCCGACCAACGGCCTGGACCCGGGCGGCATCCAGGAGTTCCGCGAAATGATCCGCGCGATGGTCGAGCAGGAGAACCGCACCGTCTTCCTCTCCTCGCACCTGCTCGACGAGGTGGAAAAGATCTGCGACGCCGCTGCGATCGTCGATCGCGGCAAGATCATCGCGCAGGGCCCGATCGCCGAGCTTACCCGCGGCGGCGATGGCGCCCGCAACGAGCTGATCGTGGGTGTAGACGACGTCGAGCTGGCGCTCAGCACGCTCGCAGGCAGCGAGCTCGTGCGCGACGCCCACCGCTCCGACGAGGGTTTGCGCGTCGTCCTGGCTGGCGACCCGCAGACGGCATCTGCAGTGAACGCGAGCCTCGTGCGGGCGGGTGTCGGGGTCATGCGCCTGGAGCCCGTGCGCCACAGCCTCGAGCAGCGCTTCCTCGAGGTCACCGCGCGGCTGGACGCTCCGGTGCAGGAGGAGGTGAGGGCGTGAGCGCCGCGGCACCTACCGCAACCGCCCCTGGGCGTTCGCGCGAGGGCGGCTCGGTCGCCACGGTCGCGGCGCAGATGTTCGGCGCCGACCTCCTGAAGCTGCGCAAGAAGCGCGGGACCCTGATCTGGGCGCTGGTGCTGGCTGTCGCACCGGTGCTGATCTACTTCGTCGTGTCGGTGATCCAGCACTCCTCGAATCCCCACAGGTACGGACCGGCCGGCGGCACGTCCAACTTCACCGACGGTCTGCGTGTGATCGCACTCTTCTTCGGCCCGCTCGCGGCCCTCCTGATCGGCGTGGAGGCGGGGACGGGGGATGCCTCCGCGGGCGTCTTCCGTGACCTGGTCGTCACTGGTCGCTCGCGCGTGGCGCTGTTCGCGTCACGTGTACCGGCGGCGCTGGCCATGTGCTTCGCTGTGATGGGCACTGCCTACGCGGTGCTGTTGCTCGGCACGTTCGTGTTCGCCGGCAACCTCGCGACGCCTGACGGAGCGCTGGTCCTCAATGGCCTGGGCTTCACCCTGTTGAGCACGGGGGTGCTGTGCGTCGTCGCAGTGGGCTTCGCGTCCCTCACCACCTCGAAGCCGGCCTCGATTATCGCCCTGATCGCGTGGCAGATCGTCGCCAGCCCACTGATCGTCAGCATCAGCTCGCTGGGCAGCGCCCGCAGAGGACTGCTGAGCCAGGCGATAGCTCACTTCAGCCCGGTGCACACGGGCAACGGCGGGCACGGTGCGACCGTCACACTGTCGCAGGGCACGGCCCTGTTCGTGTTGGCGGCGTGGCTGGCGGTGTTCCTGGCGCTCGGCGCGTGGCGCACAAGCCGTATGGACACTTGACACGTTGAAATAATCGCCTCTAGGACGGTCAATGAGCAAGCGAGGCAAGGACGCAGTGAGCGAAATGTGCTTGGCACATGAGCGATCGAGGACGCAGCATCGCGCAGCTCAGTGGCCGTCCTAGACCTTGCGGTGCTCGGGGACCCAGGAACCGTCCTCCTGGCGAGCGAAGTCCTGGAAGAGGTTCGGGGCCTCCGCGCACATGATGCGGGCGATTTTGTCGAACACGAGGCGCAGCTCCTCCTCGGCGCCCTCCGCGGTGCGCATCTCGATCACGTGGCGCAGGGTGCGGGCGTTCGCCGTCCAGACGATGTCGGTGGAAAGGCCGATCGGCGCGAGGCGGCGCAGCGCCGAGGTGACCTCCTTCTTGACGTGGAACGGCACACCCTGCTCCTCGATCCCGAGCTTGGCGGCGGCGTCGACCTGGAACTCCTCGAGTTGCTCGACGATCGCGAGCACTTGCTCGCGCACGGGCTCCAGCGCCGGCGGCACGCGGAAGCCGATGTCGGTGAGGCGCACGTAGCGCAGGCTCTCCTGGCTGAAGGCCGAGCCGGCGCGGTGGCGGACGAGCTCGTGGGTATTGCCTGATATCACGGGTTTGCCGTTCCGACGCACGAAGAGCAGGCCGTTGGGGACCTTGACGCAATAGACCTTCCCTTTGTAGTGCTCCCACGAATCATTTTTTGCGCCATTGTGATTGACCAGCGGGTGCGTGCGTGTCTTGACGAGCGAAACAATGAAGCAGGCACGGGCGTTCTTGAAGGTTTGACCGCTCGGCAGGACACGCTCCAAGCCGGTCCGGTCATCGACGCGAATGTTGGCCGACCAGCCGGCCTTGATCGCCAACACCTGTAGGTCATCCGCCATCTCCCTCGAGGTCGTGTAGATCACGGTGTGGTTGCAATCACGACGACGGCTCCCGTCCCCGTCGACATATGCCTCAAGGAATACACGCAAAATCGGTGGCCCCCACTGGTGGACGTACGCGGGGATGCGCTTCTCGTGTGCCCGTGTCCCGCACGAGGCCAGCGAGTCGCGCAGCGCCACCTGTTGAGTGCGAACTGCACCATGTCCGGTTGCCACCTCATAAGCCGGGAGACCCATAGCGCGAATGTTGTCGGCTATCGCTTCAAGCCGGGCTCCGCGGTTCTGCGCGATGCAGATCTGGTGTCCATTCAAGCTCCCCTCGGCCAGCCAATGGCCGAGAAACCGCGCGAACTCTTCGAGTGGAAATTCAGATCGGACGTAGTGCCGCATCGTCTTGGCATGGGTTTCGCTCAGCTGCCATACACGCTTCGTGCCTGGGATCTTGACCGTCCCCGTTTCTTGCCCAGACCATTTCGCCGTCTTTTGATAGGCGACGCGTTTGCCAAAGATCTCGCTCGCCAGTCTCACGCGATAAGGCTCTTCGCCGCGCTTGTTTGCCTGGGTATCGTGCGCCTTGACCCACATCCGGTGATTAGGTGTGACCATCAGATCGACTTGCTCTGAGCGGACGCGATACATATCCCCGTCGTAGTCCCCGGCAAAGTGCTCGGTTGCACGTTGATATTCCAGAGAGCCGTCGCCGGGGTTCACGGTGGCAAAGGTCTCGGAGCCATCCACATCCGGCCAGGCCTTCCACCCGTCGTCGGTGAGCACCTCGGTCTCGGCGTCATAACAGAACACTCGCGAACAGTTCCGAATCGCGAAGGAGTAGTTGGCGTGCTCCAGCACACTCCCGTGGCCGCTGCGCAGGATGTTGGCGAAGTACTCGCGCCGGTCAGTGCGGATCTTGGAGACGTTGGGGTTCAGACCGGGCTCCCAACTGCGGTAGCAGGCGCGTCCGCCGAACTCCACGAGCAGTTCGCCCGCGTTGATCCCCTGGCGTCCGCTCTCTCCGGCCTCTCCGCCTCCCCCGATCGCTCCACCGCCCTCCGTCTCATGCTCAGTCTGACCCGCTTCCTGGTTTTCCGCCGCGCCCAGGCGGAGCTCCAGCCACGACTCCCCGCCAACGTCCCGCAGGTAGGCGCGCATCCCCTCGAAATCGATCGACGGGCGGGCGATCAGGAACACGCTGGGAGTCGTCTCGTGCATCGGGCGAGCGATGCTAGGACTTCCCCCGGACGCCTCGCTGCGGCTTCGCCTCACTACCATCGCGGGCCTGACTGCCTGCCCGCCAAGCGCCGGCCCGATCCCAGTGGGGAAGCTGGGTGTGGACGAGCTGCACGTGTGGACGCTCGCCCTCGACGACGCGTGCTCTGCGCGCGAGCAGCGGCTGGCTGCACGTACCGGTCTGCGTGTGCTGTTGGGGTCCTACCTGGGGATCGAGCCCCGGGAGGTGGAGATCCGGCGGGGTATTCGCGGGCGCCCGGAGCTTGCCGCGGTGCACGACCTGGGTTTCAACCTCTCCCACACCGCGGGCCTGGCGCTCTTCGCGTTCGGGCGGGGGCGCGCGATCGGGGTCGATGTCGAGGCGCTCGATCGGCGTGCGCCCTCCGCGGGGCTGATCGAGCGCGCGCTCAACGTCCGGGAGGCGAGCCGGGTGGCGCGGGCGGGACCCGCGCGGCGCACCGAGGCGTTCCTCGGGTACTGGACCGTCAAGGAGGCGTACGCGAAGGCGCTCGGCATAGGGCTCGCACTCGACTTGCGGGAGGTGGGAGTCACGGGCCGCTCCGATCGTCCCCGCCTCGATCTGCCCGCGGGGTCGGTGGAGTGGCACGTTTGGCGCCCGTCGCTGCGGCCGGGCTTCGTTGGCGCCGTGGTGGCTGATGGCGAGCCGTGGCGGATGCGCCTGCGGGAGCTGTCGCTCGACTGCGGCGCAGACCGCGAGTGTGAGCATTGAAAATCGAGACTGCGTATAACGATTGCTTCACGCAACCCAAAAAGTACATATACACACGCGCGCTCCCACCTAACTGCCGTCCTCGCACCCGCCTGTTCGCGCGTCCGCGCCACCGGCCTGTTCGTTTGTCCGCGCCATCGGCCTGCGAGCGACGGTGCGAGTGCTCAACTATCCTGACCCGCCATGTCCACCGTCGCCTCCGAGCCCATCGACCCCGAGCTGGAGCGCGCCGCGTGGGACCTTGAGCCGCTGCTGGACGGCGAGGGCGAAGCCGGGGTGGAGCTCAGGCTCGGCGAGGCCCTGACTCGCGCGCAAGCATTCGCAAAGCGCTACGCCGGGAAGCTGGGCGAGCTGGACTGTGCGGGACTACAGGAGGCGATGGAGGAGCTGGCGGCGATCTACGAGCTGGTGGGCCGTGCGGCGACGTACGCCGGGCTGCGCTTCTCCACTGACACCGCTGACCCCGCGAACGGGGCGCTGCTGCAGATGGTGCAGGAGCGCGAGACCGCGATCGAGACGACGCTGCTGTTCTTCGAGCTGGAGTGGGCGGCGCTCCCGGAGGAGCGCGCTGAGGAGCTGCTGGCGGGCACGGGACTCGACTTCTGCCGCCACCACCTGCGCAACGTGCGCCGCTACCGCGAGCACATGCTGAG
>JBOGYA010000222.1:0-4955 GCA_050696515.1 Solirubrobacteraceae bacterium | reverse complement strand
GCTCGCACGAGCAGATGTCCGCCGCGCATCCCCGCCGAGTGCCGCTCGGCGCGCTCGTGCGCGCCTGCCGGCCGCGGCAATGGATCAAGAACGTGCTCGTCCTCGCCGCCCCTGGCGCCGCCGGGATCCTCACTCACCCCGACGTCGCGGGCAAGGTGGCGCTCGCCTTTGTGTGCTTCTGCCTGCTCTCGAGCGCCACCTACCTGCTCAACGACGTGCACGACCTCGACGAGGACCGCCACAGCACGCGCAGACGCAACCGGCCGATCGCCGCGGGCGAGCTTTCCGTGCGGGCGGCCCTCGCGGCGGCGCTGGTGCTCGCGCTCGGCGGCCTGGCGCTCGCCGCCGCCGTACGCCCCGCGCTGGCGGGCGTCGGCGCGGGCTATCTGGCGCTCACCGCCGGCTACACCCTGTGGTGGCGCGGCGTCGCGGTGGCCGACATCGCGGCCGTCGCGGGCGGGTTCGTGCTGCGCGCGCTGGCCGGCGGCGTGGCCACTTCGGTGCCGGTTTCCCGCTGGTTCATGCTCGTCACCTCCTTCGGCGCCCTGTTCCTGGTCGCGGGCAAGCGCTACGCCGAGCTGACCGGCGGCGAGCGCGCCGCGGTGGCGCGCGCCTCGCTGGGCGCGTACTCGGCGCGGTACCTGCGCTTCGTGCTCGGCCTCGCCGCCACGGTGACCACGACCGGGTACTGCCTGTGGGCGTTCCAGCGGGCCCACAGCGCGAAGCTCTCCTGGTATGAGCTGACGGTGATCCCGTTCGTGCTGTGGCTGCTGCGCTACGCGCTGTTGATCGACGGCGGCGAGGGCCAAGCTCCCGAGGAGCTCGTGCTGCACGACGGCTTCCTGCTGAGCATGACCGCCGCCTGGCTCACGGTGTTCGTCGTCGGTGTGTATGTCGCCGGCTGACCCTTCACGGCCCGCCGGGCGGGCTTGCCCGCTATTCAGGAGGCTGCCGCTGTGAGCGCGCGGGCACCGGTCGATGGTCCCACGCCGGCGGAGGGCTGGACGCAGGTCGAGTACAACCACCCTGCGCGCCGCGGGGAGCGCGCCCTGCGCGGGCGCCCAGGGTCGGTCCAGCGCCGCCGTGCCGTGGCGGCGCGCGCCCGCCGTCGCCGGCTGCTGGCGATCGACCTCGCGCTCGGGCTCGCGCTGGCGCTGGCGGCCATCGCGATCGCGCCAGGGCTCGCGATCGTCGCGATCCTCGCCCTGGCCGGGCTGATCGCCTGTGCCGTGGCGCTCGTCTACGGGCGGATACGCCGCCACGACGACCGCCGTCCTCCCACGGCCCTCTAGATAGGCCTGTACCAGGTCGCCTCCGAGGCCTGCCTCGCTCGAGCTCTCGGGCGCTCGGAGGCCCCCCATCCACCCCCCATCCAAATCCTAAGATCATGCTCACCGGCACAGCTCCCCGCCACGCCCCAACAGTTCCCCACGGCCGGGTGATTAGACGCATTGTTTCCAGAAGCCCCGTCTGGGGTATATTCCATCAACCGGATTCAAGGGGAGACACATTGCCGCGTACCGCACCGCCTGCCAACGAGTGGACAATTCCGAGCCTGCGCGAGCCGCGTTACTCGCAGTCGCTGGAGCGTGGCCTGGCGATTCTTGGGTGCTTCACGCCCGACCGCCCCGTGCTCGGGATCGCTGACATCGCCGACTCGCTCGGCATGAGCCGCTCGACCACGCACCGCTACGTGATCACGCTCGTCGCGCTGGGCTACCTGGAGCAGGGCGCCTCGCGCAAGTACCGCCTCGGCCTGCACGTCACCGACCTGGGGATGTCCGCGCTGAACTCCACCTCGCTGCGCGAGCACTCGCAGCCCTACCTGGACGAACTGCGCCGGCGGACGGGGTACACGATCAACGTCGCGGTGCTCGACGGTCCCGAGATCGTCTACATCGCGCGTTCGCGCTCCCACCGCCGCGCCCAGCAGCGGATCGACCTGGGCCTCGCCCTCGGCTCGCGCCTGCCCACGTACTGCACCGCGATGGGCAAGCTCCTGCTCGCGTACCTCCCCGACCGCGAGCGGCGCGAGCTGCTACGGGAGATCCGCCTGGAACGGCGCACCCCCAACACGATCACCAACCGCCGGCTCCTGCAGATCGAGTTCGAGCGCATTCGCGAGGACGGCTTTGCGGTCAACGACGAAGAGCTCACGCCCGGCCTGCACTCGATCGCTGCGCCGATCCGCTCGGAGTCGCGCGAGGTGGTGGCCGTCGCCAACATGGCCGCGCACTCCTCGATGATCTCCGTGCAGGACCTCATCGACCACCTCGGCCCCCACCTGATCGCCACTGCCGATCGCATCTCTGCGCGCCTCGGCTACCGCCGCGACGACGAGCTCGCCGCCGCGGGCGAGAACTGAGCGCCCGCTTCTGAGCGCCCGCTCGTGGGGGCGTACGGCGGGTAGTGTATACGATTGTAGGTGGCGGACGGGTGGTGTATTAAGTTTTTGCGGCTATACACGCCCGCTGCATATGCTCAATTTCGTAGACGTTCTACCCGCGGCGTTTGGTGCTGGGGTGGACCGCCCGTGCTGCCGTCGAGACACGCAGCAGCACCGTCGCGCCCGCGGGCACGCTCGCCGCGATCGGGCCCGTGGTGCTGGTGACCGCGCCGGTCCACACGTTGCGTACGTCGTACCCGCCGGCTCGCGGCAGCCCCACCGCCGCGGCGCTGGTCGCCAGCTCGATCGATTTCGAGGAGCGGTTGAGCAGCGCCACCGCGCGGGTGCCGTCGCTGAGCGGCTTCGCCCACACCTGCCCTTCGCCGTTCGCGGAGAGCAGCCGCGCCTGCACGCCCGCGGGATCCTGGTCGATCGCGATCGCCTCGCGGTTCGTGATCGTGGTCTGGGTGGCGCTCGACATCGACACGAGGTCCTCGCTGACCATCAGCGGGGCCGCCAGCATCGCCCACATGCTGAACTGCGTGCGGAACTGGGCGGCCGACATCCCTTGGTCGGGGCCCAGGTAGTCGGGGTCGTTCCAGTGCCCCGGCCCCGCCGCTTGGGGTTGCGCGGCGTCCGCGTCGAGGTTGCGCAGCACCGATGTGAACTCGACGTCCCCGGGCACTCCCACGTCCGTGTCCGTGCGCCAGCTGTTGCCGACGCTCGGCCCGAAGGTGTAGGAGTCGAAGCTCGAGCCCGCCAGCGCCGGGACTTCGCTTTCGTACTGGCCCGGCTGCAGGAAGTTGCACACCGACAGTAGCATCGGGCGGTGGCTTGCGTTGTGCACGATCGCTTCATGGATGCCCCCGTACGCCGCCGCCGGTTCGAGGCCTTGCTGGATGCCTCCGCAGTAATCCACCTTCACGGCGTCAAAGCCCCACGCCGCGAACGTGTTCACGTCCTGCTGGTAGTGCCCGTAGCTGCCCTGCCCTTTCCCGCCGCAGCCATTGGCGCCCGCGTCGGTGTACAGCCCCACCTTCAGCCCCGCCGCGTGCAGCACCCCGGTCAACCACGCCATCCCGTGCGGCCACTGCGTGGGGCTGACTGTGATTTCCCCGCTCGCGCCGCGCGTCCCCTGCCACCAGCCGACGTCCAGCCACAGGTAGGTGTAGCCGTGGTGCACCATCCCCCGCGTGCGCATCTGGCTCGCCTGCTCGAGGATCGTGGCCTCGTCGTAGTGCGAGCCGAAGGCGAAGTACGTGTCCCACCCCATGTACGGGGTCGGCGCGAGCACGCTCACCGGCGTCGCCGCACCGCTCGCGCGCCTTGCGGTTGGGTGGTGCGCCGTCCGCGCGGCAGCCGGGTGGCCGCCCGGCCGGGCGAGCGCCGCTCCCGGAGCTGCGAGCAACAGCAGGAAGGCCACCAGGCAGGCGCGGACCTTAGCGGTGGCGCTCATCGATCCGAAGGTGTTGCTTGGGGATCATCCACGTGGGTGGGTTCCTCCCCAGGGGTAGTGGGGGCTGGACCTCCATGTCCAGCCACCAAGGGAGGGTGTCCTGCGCCCGCTCATCGCCTGGGGTGGGAGGACGCCTTGTGGGCGCCGCCCAGCAGCGTGACCGTGGCGCTCCGCAGCGGGGCGCTGAGCGCGCCGACCACGGTGCCGCTCACGGTGAGCTTCGCCACCAGCCGATGAAACCGCGCGAGCAGCCTTCTGCCAGTCGCGTTCAGGGCGACGGTGACCGTGCGCCGCTGGCCCGCCGGCAGGTGCACGGTGTGCGCGCCGATCGTCACCGTCACCCGCTGCGTGCGGCGCCGCGCCGCGACCGCGATCGGGTGGCCCCCGCGCAGCGTCTCCACCACCGTGAGGCGCAGCGTGATCGTGCAGCTCCCCGCGGCTTGCGCCGAGCACGTCAGGGGCACGCTCACCGCGCTGCCCGCCACGCGCGGGGTCCCGACCTGGGTCTCAGAGATCGAGCCGAGGCCGCCGGCGGGCACCGTCACGAACGCGCTGCTCGCGCTGGCGCTGCCGGCCGCGTTGGTCGCGGTCACGCGGCACTGCAGATGGTGGGACACGTCCGCGCTCGAGACGAGGTAGCTCGAGCCGTTCGCGCCCGCGATCGCCTGCGTGTCGCGCAGCCATGCGTAGGCGATCGCCGGGCTGCTCGCGTTCCCGCTGACGCCGGACTTGCAGGTGAGCCGCTGCCCGCGCGCGGGAATCCCGCCGATCGAAGGATGCGGTTGGGCGAGCGGGGGGGCGGTCGTCTTGAGCTTGGCGTCCGGACTCACCGACGTGCCGCTCGCGCTGCTCGCCACCAGCCGGTAGTGGTAGGTCGTGTTGGCCGTCAGTTCGCCCACCGCCCCGCTCACCGCCTGCGCCGCGCCGCCCGCGAGCCCCTGCGCGCCTGCGCAGGGCACGCTCTGCCCGTAGGCTTCGCTCAGGCCGTATTCGAAGCGGCAGGCCGTCAGCGTCGCATCCTCGGGGTTCACCGTACCGGCGAGGGTCGCCGAGGTTTCGGCCACCGCGCTCGGCGTCCCCGTGGCGGCCGCCGGCGCTGGGACCCGCATGGAC
>JBOGYA010000221.1:0-4966 GCA_050696515.1 Solirubrobacteraceae bacterium | reverse complement strand
CTGCGGCGGCACGCGATCGCGCGGGCGCAGGAGTGGATCGTGCGCCGCCAGGAGGCGGATGGCTCGTGGGGCGGCATCCAGCCGCCGTGGGTGTACTCGCTGATGGCGCTGCGCCTGGGTGGCTACCAGCTCGAGCACCCGGTGATGCGCCGTGGCCTGGAAGGGCTGGAGCGCTTCATGGTCGAGGACCGCGCCGACGCCAGCGGATCTGAGCCCCGCCCGCCCGGAGCGCCCGCGAGCGAGAGCCGGCGCCTGGAAGCGTGCCAGTCCCCGGTGTGGGACACGGCGCTTGCGATGGTGGCGCTTAGCGACGGGGGTGTGGCGCGCGAGCACCCGGCGCTGCGGCGCGCGGCGGAGTGGCTGCTGGGGGAGGAGGTGCGGGTGCGGGGCGACTGGGCGGCGCGGCGCCCGCGCCTGGAGCCGGGGGGGTGGGCGTTCGAGTTCGAGAACGACAACTACCCCGATGTGGACGACACGGCGGAGGTGGTGCTCGCGCTGCTGCGTGTGTACCCGCTGGAGCCCGAGCTGGTGCGGCGCTCCAGGCGGCGCGGGCGCAGCGGACTCGGCCCCGCCCGCCCCGCGGAGAGCTCGGGGGAGCGCTCGCAGGACGCCTGCGACCGCGCGGTGGAGTGGGTGGAGGGGATGCAGAGCGAGGGCGGCGGGTGGGGCGCGTTCGACGTGGACAACACGCGAGCGCTGGTGCGGGAGCTGCCGTTCCTGGACTTCGGGGAGGTGATCGACGAGCCGAGCGCGGACGTGACCGCGCACGCCCTGGAGATGCTCGCGGCGGTGGGCCGCGCCGACAGCGAAGCGGCGCAGGCGGGGCTGCGGTGGCTGCTCGGCCAACAAGAGGCGGGCGGGTCGTGGTTCGGGCGGTGGGGGATCAACCACGTGTACGGGACGGGCGCGGCGCTGCCGGCGCTGATCGCGATGGGGGTGACGCCCGGGGACCCGCGCATCCGCAGGGCGGTGGCGTGGCTGCACGAGCACCAGAACGAGGACGGCGGGTGGGGGGAGGACCCGCGCTCCTACGACGACCCGGGATGGATCGGCCGCGGCCCTTCGACGGCCTCGCAGACGGCGTGGGCGCTGCTGGCGCTGCACGCCGCGGGCGAGGCGATCGGAGGCTCCCAGGCGGTCCAGCGCGGGGTCGCGTGGCTCGTGTCCACACAGCGCGCGGACGGAACCTGGGACGAGCCGCAGTACACGGGCACGGGGTTCCCGTCGGACTACTACATCAACTACCACCTCTACCGCCTGACTTTCCCGATCATGGCGCTCGGCCGCTGCCTGGGCGCGAGGGGCCGCGAGTGAGCGCGGCGGCGATGAGCGGCGCCAACCTCGACCTCGACCTGCCCACGCCGGCGGCGGTAATGGCGCGAGCGGGCGGGGAGAACTTCCCGGTGGCCAGCCGCGTGCTACCGCGCCGGGTCAGAGAGCGGCTGCTGGCGATCTACGGCTTCGCGCGGCTGGTGGACGAGCTCGGCGACGCAGATGAGCGCCAGGTGGGCGGGCCTCAGAAGAAGCTGGCGGCGCTCGACTGGCTGGAGGGAGAGCTCACGCGCGCGTACGCGGGAGGAGCGCGCCATCCGCTGCTTGTGCGCCTGGAAGCGACGCTGCGCGAGTGCGCGCTGCCGCGCGAGCCGTTCGAGCGGCTGATCGAGGCCAACCGCGTCGACCAGCGGGTGGCGCACTATGAGACTTGGGAGCAGCTGCTCGGCTACTGCCGGCTCTCGGCGGACCCCGTGGGGGAGCTGGTGCTGGCTGCGTTCGGGAGGGCGACCCCTGAGCGGATCGGGCTCTCGAACAAGATCTGCACGGCCCTGCAGCTCACAGAGCACTGGCAGGATGTCGCGGAGGACCTTGCCCGGGGGCGCGTGTACCTGCCGGCGGATGACTTGGAGCGCTTCGGCTGCGGGGAGCGGGACCTGCGTGAGCGGCGCGCGAGCTGGCGCGTGCGCGGGCTGATCGCCTTCGAGGTGGCACGCACGCGCGAGCTCCTGCAGGAGGGGGCGCCGCTGCTCGGCACGTTGCGCGGGCGCGAGCGCGTGGCGGTAGCGGCGTTCGCGAGCGGCGGCCGGGCCGCGCTGGAGGCGATCGAGCGGGCCGGGTTCGACGTGCTGAAAGGTCCCCCCAGAGCGACCCGCGCCCGGCGTGCGGTGGCGCTCGCGAGGACGCTGGCGGCGGGGCACGGGTGAGTACGTGCGCGCCGCGGCAGCTTGCCTGGGGGCAACTCGCATGACGGCCGGTCGCGTGGCGATCGTGCTCGCAGTGACCGGAGCGGCGCGTGTGAGCGCCGGGGATGCCGGGATGCGGCTGGCGTACCGGCAGTGCGAAGCGGTGACGCGGGCGGCGGCGGGCAACTTCTACTGGGGCATCCGCCTGCTCCCCGCGCGCAAGCGGCGGGCGATGTGCGCTGTGTATGCGTTCGCGCGCCGTGTCGATGACATCGCCGACGGGGCGCTGCCGCGCGAGGAGAAGCTGCGCCGGCTGGATGCGGTGGCGGCGGCCCTCGAGCGCCCGGAGGCGCGGGACGCGGACCCGGTGATGGTGGCGCTGACGGACGCGAGCGAGCGTTTCGCGCTGCCGCGGGAGTCCCTGAGGGACCTGGTCGAGGGAGTGCGGATGGATGTGGTGGGAACGTCCTTCGCGGACTTCAAGGAGCTCGAGGTGTACTGCCGGCGCGTGGCGGGCTCGGTCGGGCGGCTGTGCCTGGCGATCTTCGGAACGCGCAGCGGCGCCCCCGCCGGGCGGGCTTCCGTCCGGACCGGCGGCGCGGGTACTCAGACGGCCGGCGGGGGCACTCAGACGGCCGGCACGGGCGCTCAGACGGCCGGCGGGGGCACTGTCGCTCCTCCCGATCGCACAGGCCGGCCGGCGGGCGAGCTCGCGGACGACCTGGGGGTGGCGCTGCAGCTCGCGAACATCGCGCGCGACCTGCGCGAGGACGCCGAACGCGGGCGCGTGTACCTGCCGGCGAGGGACCTCGTGCGCTACCACCTGCACGACGACGGCCCGCTCGACGCGCCGGCGCTACAGGCGCTCACGCGCGAGGCGAGCCTGGCGGCACCCTCGGTGGTGGCGGGGTTCGAGGGCGGGGACGTGGGCCAGTTGTATGCGCTGATGCGCTTCCAATGCCTGCGCTCGCGCGACTGGTTTCACCGGGGCATGGAGCTGGTGGCGCTGCTGGACCGCCGCAGCGCGGCGTGCGTGCTGGCGATGGCGGGCATCTACTGGCGGCTGCTGCACCGCATCGAGGAGCGTCCCGATCGCGCGCTCGCGCAGCGCGCGCGGCTGAAGCGGCGGGAGAAGGCGTGGGTGGCGGCCCGCGCGCTGCTGGGCAAGGGGATCCCGGAGCGCCATCCGGCGGAACGCCTGCAACCAGAGGACACGTGAGTCGAAGTGTCCGGCCAGGTCATTCGCGGGCGGTGAATGGTGCCCGGCGCGCGCCCCATCAGTCGAAGTCCCGACGACGTTGACGGCGTGGATGTCGATGGATGACGGTGACGGGCGTGGATGTATATATAACTTTTTGAGTTCTGTCTAACAATTGTTAGACACTGCTCGGATTTTTAATATCTACGCCTACCCTCTCCCACATCCTATATCTACTATTGCTATACCGACTCTACTGAGGAGCGATCAAAGATCGGCAGGCCCCCGGGTGGCGGTGATCGGCGGGGGCCTCGCGGGAATCGCGGCCGCCCTCGACTGCGCGGACGCGGGCGCGCGGGTGACGCTGGTGGAGGTGCGCCCGCGCATGGGCGGCGCGGTGTACTCCTTCGAACGAGAGGGCCTGCAGATGGACAACGGCCAGCACGTGTTCCTGCGCTGCTACACCGCCTACCGGGCGCTGCTCGCGCGGCTCGGCAGCGAGCACAAGGTGTGGGTGCAGCCGCGCTTGGAGATCCCGGTGGTGAGCCCGGGCGGGGCGGTGAGCGTGCTGCGCCGCTCCTCGCTGCCGGCGCCGCTGCACCTGGCGGGCGCGCTGCTGCGCTACCCCCACCTGACGGTGCGTGAGCGCATGGGGGCAGCCCGCGCGGCGCGCGCGCTGGGGCGCCTGGACCCCCGCGCGCCGGAGCTCGATGGGCGCACTCTCGGCGAGTGGCTCGCGACCTACGGCCAAGGCCCACGGGCGAGGGCGGCGCTGTGGGACCTGATCGCACTGCCCGCCCTGAACCTGCCCGCCGCGCAGGCCTCGCTGGCGCTGGCGGCGTTCGTGTTCCAGAAGGGCCTCTTGGAGCGCGCGGACGCAGGGGACATCGGCTTTCACCGCCGCCCGCTGAGCGAGATCGTGGGCGACCCAGCGGAGCGCGTGCTGCGAGCAGCCGGCGTGGAGCTGCGGCCGGGGTGGCGCGCAGAGCGGGTGAAGGCGACCGACGGGAGCCTGGAGGTGCTGAACGGCGAGGAGGGCGTGCGCGCGGACGCCGTGATCGTGGCGCTGCCCCACGCGCGCGCGGCGAGCCTGATCGAGCCCCTCGACCCCGGGACGGCGGCGCGCGCGCAGGCGCTGGGGGACTCGCCGATCGTCAACCTGCACGTGGTGTACGACCGCAGGGTGTGCGAGCTGCCGTTCGCGGCCGGGGTCCGAACGCCGGTACAGTACGTCTTCGACCGCAGCGAGGCGGGCGGAGTAGGGGAGGGGTGTCAGTATCTAGCCGTGTCGCTGTCGGGAGCGGAAGAGGAGATGGGAATGAGCGTGGATGCGCTCCGCGAGCGCTACGTGCCCGCCCTCGCGGAGCTCTTCCCGCGGGCGCGAGAAGCGTGCGTGGAGCGCTTCCTGGCGACGCGCGAGCACGCCGCGACGTTCCGTGCGCAGCCGGGCGTGGGGGCGCTGCGGCCTGGCCCGGAGACGTCGGTCCCCCGCCTGGCGCTGGCGGGCGCGTGGACCGACACGGGCTGGCCGGCGACGCTTGAGGGCGCGGTGCTCAGCGGCCACGCGGCGGCGCGGTGCGTACTGGAGGAG
>JBOGYA010000220.1:0-4975 GCA_050696515.1 Solirubrobacteraceae bacterium | reverse complement strand
CCTCGCGATGCTCAAGCACCAGCCGCACAGCCCGCTCCCGCACCTCCACTGGATATCTATTGTTCGTCTTTCCCATCGGCCCATCCTCTCATAAAGTAGGACCTCCAAGATCCCCGGGGCGGTTCATCACGACGCTCGACTCGCTTTAGCAGCCGCTCTAGGCGTCTACGAATCTCGACCGACTCTGGCACGCGTACTTAGATTAGTACGCCACTTCTGAGCACCCGTCCGAGCGCAATCAGCGGGCGCCGGTTGGCGGCGGCACTTGGAGCTGGCGGCAGATCTTGCGTGCCAGCCCATAGTCGATCTCGCGGTGACGCGGTACGACTGAGGGCTCACCCTGCGGGCCAGCCCATCGCGTATGATTGCCGCCCTCGTCGATCTGACGGCACCCCTTAGCGCGCAGATGGCGCTCCAAATCGCGCCGTTTCATGCAGCGATCGTCAGATGCAGCGCTTCGCGCTCACGCCGATCGTCCGTCTCGCTGGGCTCGGGGGAGAGCATCAATCGCAGGGCGTCGATCACGTTCGTGCGCGCCTCTGCGCGAGATCGACCCTGGCTAAAGACGCCAGCGACCTCGGGAATCGACGCGATGATCCAGTCATCCTCGCCAGGCTCGTAGACAATCGTAAGGTCAAGCTGCTCGGCCATCGGCGACACGATACCGCGCGCCAGCCCGGTCGACAGGGACGGACGGAGGGGGAGGGACGAAGATCGAACCCGAACCTTGTGTGGAAGCGCATCAGGGAGCTGCACGCCCGGCGTTATGACTGACAGGGATGTGCTGCCGCTTGCCATCATCGGCCGTACGGACTAGAATTACGGTCATGCCTGATGTTCTTCCGCTTTCGTCTGTCAAGGCGCATCTCTCGGAGGTCGTCGACCGCGTCGAACTCGAGCAGGAGCGTGTCGTGCTCACCCGGAATGGGAAGGCCGCAGCAGTCCTCATCAGCACCTACGACCTAGAAGGACTCGAGGAGACGCTCGCGATCCTGTCCGATCCGACGCTTCGCGAGCAGATTCGCGAAGGCGAAGCGGCGGCAGCGGCCGGTGACACCGCCACGCTCGAGGAACTGCAGGCCGACCTCCAGGCCAGACGCGCGAGCCACCGGGCCGCGTGAGCGACAGGCAGTGGCAGCTGGCCGCCGCGAGCTCTGCCCGCCGTGATATCCAGAGCCTCCCGGAGAAGTACGCGGCGGCGGTCCTTGAGCTGCTACCGATCATTGCCGCCAACCCGAAGCGCGTGGGCAAGCCGCTGCGCTTCGAGTATGAGGGACGCTGGTCGGCCCGTCGCGGCCCGTATCGCATCATCTACAGCATGGATGAGGCGTCCAGAACAGTCACCGCCCTGGCTATAGGACATCGCGCGGACGTCTACCGCAAGCGCTGAAGTGAAGTCGCGCCCCGCGGACGCGCACCATCCAGATCCCGCTCAACCGTGCCAAAAAGCGGCCAAATGGAGCCGATGAGACGAAGCTCGAACATCCCAGCTTGGCAGCGCATACGGGATCTGCACGCCCAGCGCTTCGGCCCGTCTACGGATTGACGCGGACCCTGACGACGTTGCTCGTGCCGGAGGTGTACGGATATTCGCCTGAGCCGGTGGCGGGCAGGCTCAGGCGGAACGGATAGGTCGTCGGCCGGTAGGTTTTGCGGAAGCGATACTCGTAGAGCAGGCTGGTGCCTTCCTGGTGAAGGACGGTTTCGTCGAAGGTTTTCCATCTTCCTTCGATTTTGACTTGGGTCAGGAGCGTGATGCCCTGGGGCGGGAAAGGGCCGCCGAGTACCGTCACGGTCCAGAAGATCGTGTGGTCGTTGCGGACCTTGCGCGGCTCGATGTGTAGCTCGATCCTCGGTCGGACGCGCAGCGATGCCGTCGCGCTGACTGAGGGAGCCGGATCCTCGGCGTAGGACGTGTAGCTGAAGCTGAGCACACGGTTCGGCCCCGGCGGCACCGTGTATGAGAACGAGCCGTCGAGGCCGGTCGTGACCGACGGGGCAATGGCCGGAGCGCCGGGCACGTCGCCCACGGCGGCGACCGCAACCTGCGCGTTGCGAATCGGGACAGTCCCGCAGTGGAGCACCCCTTGGATCGCGACCGGGCCATAGGTGAGGATCGGCGACCCGGCTTGGCTATTGATCTTCAGGGTCAGTTCCTGGCCCGCGCAGGGATCACCGTTCGGGACGTCGGGGATGGGGGCGGGGCCTCGATGGTCGTGGGCAGCGGCCGAGCTGAGAACGCCGAAGGCCAGCCAGACCGCCAAGACCGCTAGCAGGCCACCGCCAACAATGCTCCGGGGGCGAATCACCACACGTCTCCTTTCTACAGCCATCCTTAGCCCCGGCCTGATCGCCAACCGCCGCACCTTACTTCAGCGCTGACCGTAGCCGGTTGACTCCGCGAGCTGCTGACGCCCATGAGGGGGCGCCCCAAACTCGCCAGGGGGAACGACCCCGCCCGCTGCGACAGACCCCGGTAGAGGCCGGTGGACGCCACGAGCGCGTCAGCCCGGCAAAACCGCGAAGTAAGGCAGGCAGTCATGCCCGGCGTCCCAATAGAGCCCCTAGTGCAACGTCCGAACCAACCAAGCGGCAGATGGCCGCAGCACGGTTCGGGGATGGAGTGCAGATGTTTGTCTGAGATTGAGACCATTGACCGAGTGATCGTCCCGTCGCCATGTGGCCGCACCTGACGCCCTGGGAGGTTCTGCCGGTGATCGGGCTGCGCGCCTTCTGGCTGATCCCGGACTGGCTGCTGAAGCTGCTGGCCGTCGCCAAAGCGATCCGGCACTATCGGCGCCAGCGGGACGATGATCGGTCAAGGCGTTCGTCGTGAGAGGCCGTGACGGTGCAGCATCTTCCAGACCGTCGAGTGCGCAAACCCGGTCTCGCCGGCGATCAGCCGCGACCTCCCAGTCGGCACGTCGGCGGGTCCCGCGCCACGGCCGGTTTCGAACAACGGCCTCACATCAGCAAAACTGGGCAAAGGGGACGACTCTCGAAACATGACCCTGCTTGGCAGCGCATCCGAGAGCTGCACTCGTAATCGATTCAAGTAGCCGGGGTAGCTGCTCGGCGTCTGCTAGCGTTTAGCCAGCTAAACAAAGTTGGGACTCGCGCCGGATGCGAGATTTCAAACCTTGAAGGAGGCCGAGATGGCTGCGAACACGCAGCAAACGTGTGCAGAGAGCCAGAATCAAGCCGATGCAGTCTTCCGGGCGCTCCTAGAGGCGCAATCCCACTATGCCCGGACTGAGGCTGAGCATGCGGCCGCAAGGCGTGCACGAGACAAAGCAATTATCAACACCTCGCGCTGGGGGTTCACGCGGCGGACCGTTGCGCAGGCTACGGACATGACCGTTGGACGGGTCCAGCAAATCATTGACGAGCATGGGGGCGTCGTGGCCAATCCAAGGCTCTTGCCGAGCGGCAAACGCTGGCGCTATCCCATCGGTGATCCGCGCCGGTTCTGCTAATCCGTACGAGCGCAACACCCAAACCCCTGACGTGGCGTCACGTATCCGGGGAGCCGGGTCGAGGCCATCAAGGCCAGCAGATGACCCGAACTCCACGCCAAACGCTTTAGCGGAGGCCAAGCGCCGTGCGGGGATCGCTGACTCGCCTATGATCCATCGAGGTCATGGTCGGAGTCCGGAACATTTGGTGCGGTCAATCCAGCTGCACGCCACCGTCGATCTGCGTAATGCGCAGCGTCTCGCCCTCAGTGAGTCGAGAGGCAGCGTGCTTGCCGATCCCTCCTAGCTTCTTGACGGTGTCGGCATCCTCCTGAGCCTTGCGCAGAAGGAGCAGCGCCTCTTCCAGCTCAGGCCGGGACAAGGATGCGGCCTTCGCGGAGCGCGCGGTGCACGAGCGTGCTCGGAACAGGAGACCGCCGTGCGACTTCCTCCTCCGAGACAACAACGACGTCAACGGGGACCGCCAGCGGCGGAAGCGCATCGCGCAGGCGCACCATCTCGCTCAGCTTGCTGTCGAGATGCTCCTCGATCACGAGGAAATCCAAGTCGCTGTCCTCACGCCCATCTCCACGCGCCCGCGAGCCGAAGAGCACGACTCGCGCAGGGGAACGCGCGGCTGCCGCCAACCGCTGTCCTGCATCCACGATCATCGCGTCGCTGACCACGAGCCTACGGTACCGAATGATGTCCCGTACTGACCTCACGAGGGTCGCTATGGACGTCAAAACTGCTTCCAGGCGAGGGAGTCGATCCCCGCGTCGCTGATTAGCCGCCGGGTTCGAACATTGGACTCCAACCCGGCCAAAACGGAGGGGGAGGGATTCGAACCCTCGTCGGAGGAGAAACCCCCGAAACGGTTTTCGAGACCGCCGCATTCAACCGCTCTGCCACCCCTCCAGGGAGGCCCTGGCAAGGCTAGTGGATCGGCACAGTCCGAGGGATCCGCTCGAATCTGGCTTGTCCTGCCGAGCAAGGCTCCAGCTGGCGCGCGAGGCTGCCGAGCTGCGTACCGCCGAGGCAGCTCCACGAGGCCGTTGCTGCGGTACGCCACAGCCCGCCACCCCGTGCTATAGTTAACCTGATGGCTAACAGTGTGGTGCTCGATAGGTCGTTTGCAGCGTGCTCGCATCCGATCCGCCGGGGGATCCTCGAACGGCTGGCCGCCGGCGAGATGAGCGTGGGGGAGGCGACCCGCGACTTCGGCGTCTCCAAGCCCGCGATCAGCAGGCACCTCAAAGTGCTCGAGCAGGCCGGGGCGGTCGTGCGCGTGGTCGATGGGCGCACCCACCGCCTGCGCCTGAAGGAGCACTCGCTGGACGACGCCTACGAGTGGATCTCGCGCCAGCGCGAGCTCTGGGAGCGCAAGCTCGACGTGCTCGAGCGCTACCTGCTCGAGCAGCGTGAGCACAACGATCGACGAAAGGAGGAGCGGGAATGAGCCCCGAGACAACCGAGACCGGCCAGGCCGCCTCGACGAGCCTGCATTTGGAGCGCACCTA